>JAPLOC010000456.1:0-7315 GCA_026692825.1 Planctomycetota bacterium
GACCTCCGCGCTGGATATTCGCCAGAAACCTGTCATTGGTGTCTTGCAGGGCGTCGCGCCCCTCGTCGAGTACGTTCTCGTTGAACAGACTGGCGAGAATCGAAGCGACGGCGGGCTTGCAGATCTCGCAACCTTGCCCGCGGCCATGTTGACGAATCAGCTCGTCGAAACCGCGAATCCGTTTCACCTGGCAGATCTGGAACAGTTCCTGGCGCGAGTGCGCGAAGTGTTCACACAGGTTCGTGCTGACGGTGCGTCCCGATTTCTTGAGTTCGGCATTCAAGAGGTCGGCAACCAGGGGGAGACAACCGCCGCAGCCGGTTCCCGCCCGGGTGCAGCTTTTGAGTTCCGGTACAGTGCCACATTCACCCGATCGCACCGCCGCCACGATCTGCGCTTTCGAGACATTGTTGCATGAGCAGATCTGTGCCGCATCGGGCATTTCTATTCCCCCGGGCGACGCTCCCTTGGCGGCCGGGGCGATCAGTTCGGCGGCGGGGCACGGCAGCGGAGCATCGAGTTTCGCCAGTGCCGACAGTCGGCCATAGTCGCTGGCGTCCCCCACCAGAATCCCTCCCAGCAAGCGGGCTCCATCCAGGCTGAAGTACAGTTTCTTGTAGACCCCCGTAAAAGGATCGTCCCACACGAGCGGAGTCGCTTTATCGGGCCCCAGTTCGTACTGGCCGAAACTCGCGACGTCGACTCCCATCAACTTCAGCTTGGTCGACAGTTCGGCCCCCGCGAATTCCTGATCGGCACCGCAGAGGTTGCGGGCAAGTACGTCGGCCATTTCATAGCCTGGCGCGACCAGTCCATAGATCAGGCTGCGATGCAGGGCGACTTCCCCGATGGCGTAGATCGACGGGTCGCTGGTCTGCAGGCGATCATTGACCGCCACGCCGCCGCGCTGTCCCAGTTCGATGCCGCACCCTTTCGCGAGTTCGTCCCGTGGCCGAATTCCCGCCGACACAACCACCATGTCGACCACGACCTCGCTCCCGTCATTAAAGACAATGGATTCCACACGTCCGTTCCCCCGGATTTCTTTCGTCCCGGTATTGAGGTGGACCTTGACTCCCAGCGATTCGATTTTGCTCACGAGAACGCGTGAACCGGCGTCGTCGATCTGTCGCGGCATCAGGCGGGGCGCGAACTCAATCACGTGCGTCTGCAGACCCAGGTCGACCGTCGCTTTGGCCGCTTCGAGCCCCAAGAGTCCGCCTCCAATCACCGCCGCCCGTTTCGATTTCCCCGCGTGAGCGATAATCCGTTCGAGGTCTTCAATGGTGCGATAAACAAAGACCCCCAACAGTTCGACCCCCGGCACAGGGGGGACGAACGGGTACGAGCCTGTGGCCAGAACGACAGCGTCGTATTTGACAACCAACCCCTTCTGAGAACGAACGGTCTTGCGTGACCGATCGATGCACATCGCCCGATCCCCCACATGCAATTCGATTCCCTGCTCCCGGTACCAGTCGAGACGGGCCAGCATCAGTCGCTCGGCGTCGCGATGCGCGAAAAACGTCGACAAACCGACTCGATCATACGCCGCCCGCGGCTCTTCGCAGAAACTGACGATGTGATACTTCCGTTCGACGTCGAATTCGACAAGCTTCTCGCAGAAGCGATGCCCGACCATCCCGTGTCCGATGACAACAATTGTCTGCTGACGCGACTCGGAGTAGGACTGAATCATGGGACCAAACGGCTTCGAGGAGTGGTGATTCACAACGTTCGAAATCCCTCGGGAGCAACGACCGAGCCGTCCGACTCCCTTCGCCGATGATTCTTCCCAAGTCTTCGGACATCCGAAGTCGCCGTGCACTCAACCGTGCCAACGGTTTCCGCAGTTGCGTTCGAAAAGCGTCCCAACTGGGGTTTCGGCATGCCGCACTTCAGGTTTCCTGGATCGATATTGTGGCAGGCATGCAACGTCTTTGGGCAACTTCGCGACGGTGTTTCCCGCAGGAAAAGCGGTGGAGGGGGGTATGCGGGTTGCCGAAGCCTTCGGCACGTCGATTGCTCTTTCCACTCATCGCGTTGTCGGCGATGTGGTTGACGGAACGCCGAAAACTCGCTGGATTCCGACCATCGTCGCCAGGAATCGACTCGCTCGTCGTTTCATCGCGCTCGTTTTCGCGCGCTGTTCTCATTTTCGAAGTTCGCGTGGGGAGACTCGCAGTTTGGCCGTCAGCTCCCGGCACCCTGCCGCCTCGCTCCGTCGTCGCTATCTGGCCGCATTCCTCTGCGTCGCCACTCTGATCGTGTTGGATCAGGTGATGATTCAACCGGAACTCGCCCGCTTGTCCTCGGACGCCCCGGTGATCAACGTCTCAGGCCGGCAGCGAATGCTCAGCCAGAAACTGACGAAGACGGCGCTGGTGCTGGTTCGAGAGACGGACCCTGCCGCGTCGCTCGAACTCGCCCAGGAACTTTCTGAAATCGTCGAACTCTGGAACCGTGCGCACCTCGGCCTGCAGTCGGGGGACGACGCGCTCGGTCTGCCGGGGACGAACCCAGACGCCGTCAAATATGCGTTCGCCGAATTGGAACCGTCGTTTCTGGCGATCCGCGATGCGGCGCGACGGTTGGTCGAGATCGCGTCGGCCGGGGATCCTGCGGCGGCACCTGAATTGGAACGGTGTGTGACGACAATTCTGGTCAATGAACCGCGTTTCCTGCGGCAAATGCACGAGATCGTCGCAATCTATGAAGAGGAGACGCGGCGCCATGTCTCGCGACTCGAGCGGACAAGCTGGACACTCGCTGGCGGTATTCTGTTGACGATGTGCCTGCTGCATTTTGTCGCCATCCGTCCCGCCACCCGGCTGCTGGAGCGTCGTTACATTGAAACACAGGAACAGTATCAGGCGGTCGTGGAGTCAATTAATGAGGGGTTACTGTTGCTCGATTCCAACGGGACGCTCCGATTCGCCAATCGACAGTTTGCCACGCTGATCGGGGCCGAGCCGGAAGAGCTGACTGGAAGGTCGCTCGGATCGTTGTTCCGCTGGATCGAGGGATTCGATCGCCCCGAAGGGGGGCCTTGGAATCCGGGCGCTACCCGCAACTCCGACTTCGCGGCCAACGAACCGGTTCACGAGTTGCGGCTCATTTGCCAGGACGGACCAGATCGCATTTGCTGGGTCTCGCTCCGGCGATTGACCGAGGATCGCCGTCAGGGGTGGGTCGTGCTGCTGATGGATGTCACCCAACAGAGGAACGCCGAACGGCGCGCCCTGGCGGTCGCCGATCAACTGGCGCACGCCGACCGGCTGCGTTCGATGGGCGAGATCGCCGCGGGATTGGCGCATGAAGTCCATCAACCGCTAGGAGCGATCGCCAATTACGCCGAGGGAGGGTTGGCCCGAATCGCCGCCGGGTCGACCGGTGTCGAGGACTTGGCCGAGCCCCTGCGCAAGATTCTGGCGGCAGCGATGCGCGCCGGAGGAATCATCCGCCGTGTCCGCCGATACTCGCAGAACCAGCCACACGATCTCGCCGCCAGCGACCTCAACTCGCTCATCCAGGAGATCGTGGAGTTGTCGGGAATTGAGATGCGTCAACGGGGCATTCGGCACGATCTCTGTCTCGGCGCGGGTCCGCTGACGATTGAATGCGATGCGATTCAAATTGGTCAGGTTCTGATGAATCTCATCCAAAATTCGATTCGGGCGCTCGAATCCGTCGATTCGGAACAACGCCTGATCGGTGTGACGACCGAGCTTACGGATCCTCAGTCGGTTCAGCTTACGGTCTGGGACAATGGTCCGGGGATTCCCGAGGCGATGATCGAACACATGTTCGAACGATTCTCGACCACGCGGCCCGATGGACTGGGACTGGGGCTGGCGATCGTCCACTCCATCGTCGCCGCGCATGGCGGTGAGGTTTTCGCGGAAAACTCCCGCTCAGGAGGTGCCCGGTTCACAGTGCGACTTCCCCGGGTCCAAGTGCGGAATTCGCGCTCGAATCCATCGCCGGAGTCGGTCCATGTCGCCGCGTCCTGAACCGATCGTGCATGTCGTCGACGACGACTCAGACATGCGAGAATCGCTGACCTACCTGCTTCAGTCGGTGGGGTTGCAGGTTCGAGTTTACAGGGACGGAACCGAATTTCGGGCGGGCTACCGCGATGATCATCCCGGATGCCTGCTGTTCGACGTGCGGATGCCGGAAACGAGTGGACTGGAACTGTACGAGCAGCTTGTCGCCGACGGCGTCCGATCGCCGGTCATCTTCATGACGGCGTTCGCCGACGTACCGATGGCGGTCCGCGCCTTGAAAAGCGGCGCTGTCGAATTCCTCGAAAAACCGTTCAACCGGCAGGATCTGCTCGATCGCGTGCAACACGCGGTCGCCGTCGACATCGAACGTTACGATCGGGGGTTGCAATGGGATTTGGTTGGACGCCGGCTCGACGAATTGACGGCACGCGAACGGGAGGTTCTCGACATGGTGCTGGCGGGATTCCCCAATAAGACGATCGCGGCCCGGCTGGAGCTTTCCGAAAGAGCTGTCGAACTTCGCCGCGCCAGTCTGATGAGAAAAATGCAGGTGACGGCGACCGTCGAATTGATCCGCTTGATCACACAGTATCAATTGATTTCGGAAAGCCGAATGTCTCGGAAAATGAAGGAATCGTCGGGAAGCCTTAGGCGTTCCAATCTGCCTGACCGGTAAATTTTATGGCAAAATGGCAGGGACCGTCGAATCTCACTTTTGCGGGGCTCGACACAATCGGAACAGATTGCCTAATCGTGAAGATGGGGACTTTGCGGCCTATGTGACGGTTGAATTTCGATTGTATGAATTGGTCATTGATGGACGATTCTTCTCGATACCCGATGGCTGGCGTTCGTGGTCGCTCAAGTTGAACCGACCAGCCCCTCGAACGACCCACAATTGTTTGTCTGGCGCGCGAAAGGATTCGCAGCATGGATCTCCGTTACCGAACAACCAAGCTGGCACTGGGGCTCGTCGTATTCCTTGCGAGCCGGGCGATTTGTCAGGATGACCTTCCTCCGGTTCCCGACGTCGGCGAGCTGGCATTCGACGAAGCGGCCGTGGATGCGGAGGAATCTCCCTTGGGCATTCCGCCGGCGGTCCCTTTGGAAACGCCGGATCCGGATGTTCCCGATGCGAATCCGCAGGAACCCGCGTCGGCCGATACACAGGCTGCTCCCGCGGTCCAAGCCAAGCCCGGAAACGCTCCCCCCAAGGGGGCCAAGAAGCCGGCCAAACCGCAGTTCCCCGGACCCAAGACGCTCCCCCCGACAGGTCCTTACAAAGTTCTGTTTTTCAACAACGATTTCTCCTACAAAAAAGATCCGGAACACGACTATATCTTCGGCGAAGAGCTGAAGGACATGTCGTTCGATCTGTTTGGACAACCGCTGCAGGTTTCAACGGGTGGCGAAATCCGGTATCGGTTCATGAACGAAGACAATCGGTTGCGGCCCGGCAAACCGCTGCATGCCGATTACAACCTGTGGCGCTGGCGGCACTACGTCGATACCAAGTGGGGTGATTTTCGCGTCTATGGCGAATTGCTGACGGCCGACGCTTTCGACAGCGAAGGTCCGGATCAGCCAATCGACGTCAATCGCTGGGACATCCAGAACCTGTTCTTCGATTGGATGTTCTGGGAAGGCGAACTCGGCAAGCACACTTTCCGGTACGGCCGCGAGGAGTACCTGCTCGGTCGGCAGCGGTTGGTGTCGCCTCTGGACTGGGCCAATATCCGGCGCAACTTCCAGGGTTACCACTACATGCTCAAAGGAGACAATTTCACCTTCGACGCGTTCGCCGTGAATCCCGTCAACGCCGCGACGGGCTATGTGACAGCCGCCGACTATGACAGCGGCCACGACACGGCCAATCACAACGTCTGGTTTGGCGGAACGTACTACAGCTACACCGGCTGGAAGAACACGGTTGTCGACGCCTACTGGCTCAGCTTGAACACGAATTCACAGTCAATACCCCGCCCCGAACTCCACCGGAACACGTTCGGGTCACGGTGGGCTCACCTGTCGCCGATTACCGATGGAGCGGGAACGGACGTTCGCGTCTGGGATTTCGACGTCGAAGGGGGCGTTCAGGCCGGGGCCGAAAAGTCGCGCGATGTGATCGCCGGCTTCTTCACGGGAATCGTCGGGCACTCGTGGAAAAAGCCGGCGTGGGCACCGCGCGTCGCTGGGCTGTTCTACTATGGGTCGGGCACCACCGACGCCACGGGATCGAACAACACCTTCAACGTGATGTTTCCATTGAACCACGCCTACTGGGCGATCAGCGACAACCTCGTCGGCCAGAACCTGTTCGACTATTCGCTGCAACTCGATGTGAAGCCGACCAAGAAGACCGCGATGACCTCAGCCTTCCATTGGTTCCAGCTCGCCTCGGCCGCGGATACCGCCTACAACGTCGCCGGCGTTCCGGTCGGAAAACCGGGCAACGGAAAAGATGTCGGAACCGCGCTCGATCTCTATGGCTACTACGCCTTCAACCCGAACTTCGACATTCAGATGGGATACTCGTGGTTCTGGTACGGATCGTACATTGAACGGACGGCCCCCCGTGATGACGCGACACAACTGTATATACAGACGTCACTCCGCTACTAGTTTCCCGAACTGGAACGGTGTTCTGCATGTGTGCGCCGGTTCGGAAACCAACCTGTTGCATTCGGTGGTTTACGCCGTCGCGCGGGCTGGAATATCATGCCGACTGTGCCAGTTGACCCAGTCCTCCGCCGCGCTGCCCCGCCATGATCTTTATCAGTTATCGCATTGCCGACTCGAATTCACAGGTCGCACGCCTTGAGGAACGGCTTGTCAGTGAATTCGGCCGCGAAGTGGTATTTCGTGATCTCACGCGATTACCTGGCAGCCAGAACTTTCCCAAAGCGCTCGAAGAAGCAGTTCTCGGATGCCGGATCTTCTTGGCGGCAATCGGACCAGAATGGAAAAAGCATCAATTCCAAGAAGGGCACCCGCGAGAATTCAAACATCGGCTGAGCGACCCCGAAGACTGGGTGCGGCGAGAGATCTCTCTGGCTCTGGATTCGAACAAGGAGATCGTTCCCGTCCGGATCGAAGCGGCCGAGGTTCCATCCGCGGAATGGTTGCGTGAGTTTGAATTGGAACGATTGGCGATCAAACAGGGTCAATTACTGCGTACCAACGACATCGACGCCGATTTCAAGAAACTGGCGGACGTCCTCTGCGGACTCTGTGCCGAACTTGCCAAAGCACGCGATGTGCAACAGGCAGCCAAATCGGTACTCGCTCTCGCGCCCCCCAATCCC
>JAPLOC010000456.1:7370-10205 GCA_026692825.1 Planctomycetota bacterium
TCCCTCCCCTCCGTCACCGCCTACCTCCAGCGACTCACCACCGAAACCTCCCAACTCAAACTCCGCGGTCTCGGCCGGCATCCGCGAATCTCCCTTCCCATCGCCGACGCCTACGTTCCCCTTCAGGCGACTTTTCACCCGTCGCTCCGCCAGAAAGAGTTCGGCCGGTATGGCGAACCCATCAACGAACGCGACTTGCAGATCGATCTTGCTCAGGTCTTTCAACACGCCCTCAAAGTCAACCGCCGTGGCGTTGTGCTACTGGGGGAGCCGGGGGCCGGGAAGACGACCGGCGCGCGGCAACTCGCCTGGAGTCTCGCCAGCGCGACAACCTCCCCCGCCACAATCGGACTGCCCGAGGGGATCACCCCGGTGTTTCTCAAGTTCCGCAACCTGCGGCGAAACCTACTCGACAACCCCGCCGGCCTGTGTGAATTCCTGTTCGACGAGACGCGTTGCGCCAACGTCGCCGAGCCATTGCAAAACCCCGGCCGTGACCTGTGGAGACAGACGGGAGCGAGAATTCTGTGGATCCTCGACGGACTCGATGAAATGGTCGATCCCCCGGCCCGGCAAAAGGTCGCGGGCTGGTTGCGACGGGCGATTGTCGACCGCGCGAACGACTGGTTCTTCGTGACGTCGCGCTACCAGGGTTATTACAACCCGGGAGTGCCACTGGAGGCGGATTTTGTCGAGTTCCACGTGCGCCCACTTACTTCCGAACAAGTTGAAAAATTCGTTCGCGACTGGTTTCGGTCGGCCTATTCGCAAATGCCGACTCCCGGAGAAAACTCGGCGGAAAAGGCGCAGGCCGAGGCGGGGCAGTTGCTCAAGATCCTGTCACTGCCGGCGTATCAGACGGGGCGGATCCAGGAACTGACAACGAATCCGCTGTTGTTGACGATCTTGTGCATGGTCTTCGACGAACAGCACGACTTGCCGACCGGGCGGGCCGAGTTGTACGCCCATTGCGTGCAGGTGATGTTGCAACACTGGCGCAAGGATCTCTACTCGGCGGAGCGCGATTTGAAGCTGACGCCGTATGACGCCGAGGGGGCGCAGGCGGTTTTGGCGCGGGTCGCGTGGTGGCTGCAACAGGAACAAAATCGGAACGAAGCGCCGCTTGAAGAACTGGCCGCCGAGGCGACGCGGGGGTTGGCGGGAGTCGCGGAGTCGGCGGGATTGGGGCGCGACGGTCGGGCGTTTATCGAGCGAATGCGCGACGAAGCGGGGATTCTGGCGATGGGGGGTGCGGGGGACGGCCGGTGCGGGTTCCTGCACCGCAGCTTTCAGGAATTTCTGGCGGCCGACTACGCCGCCCGGGAAGGTCTGGCGAAAGAGCTGGCGACGCGGGCCGACGACGACTGGTGGCGTGAGGTGGCGTTGCTGTCGCTGCGGAGGTCGCGTCGGTACTGCGAAGCTTTCTATGGCGAGATGGTCGCTGCGGGGCTGCCCGAGCGCAATCCCGACCTCGCCGACCGGTGTCTCAACGAGGCACGGTTCTTCGCGATCGAGCCGTTTGTGAAGATTCTGCAACCGCCCGAGCCGCCGCGTGGCTGGCGCGCGCTATTGGCTCGACTGTTCAGCGCCCCGAGCGAACCCCGATCGCCGAGACAGATTGCGGCGGTGTTGCGTCTGTTACGCAGTCGAGCGGCGATTCATCCCGAGCTGCTGCCGGTCTTGAACCATTACGCCGGGTCGGTAGAACAAGAACCACGCGATATGGCCCGCGAGATTCTGCTGATGCTGGGGCACTCGAGTCCGGTGGAGACCAACAGTGGCGACCGGTCGCAATACTACGACGAGAAATCCGGGATAACGTATGTGCGGATTTCCGCAGGCGAATTTTTGATGGGCTCAGAAAATGGTTATGGCCACGAGAAGCCCGTGCATCGGGTCCAGACTTCGCAAGACTACTGGCTGGCGAAACACCCGGTGACGAATGCGCAATACGAACGGTTTTTGAAAGCCAAACCGGGGGTGGTGCCAATACCCAAGTACTGGGACAACCGACGATTCAACCAGCCCGAACAGCCGGTCGTCGGTGTTTCCTGGGACGACGCGGTCGCCTTCGCCACCTGGTGCGGCGGACGATTGCCAACGGAAGCGGAATGGGAATACGCTTGCCGCGCGGGGAATCAAGGCGAATACTGTTTTGGTGACGACAAATCACGACTCGGCGATTACGCGTGGTATCGAGAGAACAGCGGCAACCAGCCGCAACCGGCTGGGACAAAACTGCCGAATGCTTGGGGATTGCACGACATGCACGGCAATGTGTGGGAATGGTGTGCGGATTGGTACGGCCCGTACGCGGCCGCCGAGGTCACGGATCCGAAGGGACGTATATGGGGCTCGCGGCGGGTCAGCCGAGGCGGCGGTTGGAGCATCAGCGCCGTGAACTGCCGGTCGGCGAATCGCAGCAACCGCTCGCCCGACCACCGGTTCTACAACCTTGGCTTCCGTCTGGCCTTCAGTTCCGTGGAGTCCAGTGAGTGAAAGAAACGGAGCGGCACGAGCAAAGACGTTTTTTTTCTCGATTTCGCGCGTCACCCTGGAAGAACGGTTTGCAGCCAAGCGACAACGTCGTCGCGCCCTGTAGCGGACGGCGTTCCTACGACGCCGCCGTCTGGACATCTTCGGCAGCGTTAAGTGGAGACAGATTGAAACACCGCATCGGAAACGACTGCTCACACGACGATGAAGTCAAGAGACGGGTCACGTTTACCGACCTGGCCGCCGCCTGTCGGCGTCGGGCGCGCCGCCGCAGGAGCGTCGTCGCGACAATAAGGACGTCGTCGCGCCATGTGGCGGACGGCGTTCCTACGACGCCGC
>JAPLOC010000457.1 GCA_026692825.1 Planctomycetota bacterium
GAGCAGCCCCGTGGTGATGCGACTCGCCCGCTGTCCCGCCGCCAGTATCTTGTCAAACGCCTTATCGCGTGACGCATCGTCTTTGTGGCGCAAACCGAGTTTCGCGTAGTTGATCACCGTCGTGAGTACGTTATTGAACTCATGCGTGATCGACGACGCGAGTTCCCCCACGGTGGTCAGTTTTTGCGCCTGCAGCAACTGCCGTTCGAGATCAGCGACGCGGCGGCGCAACTCGACAACGTCAGACGATGCGCTCATGGCGGAGAACTGCTTCCATTCGAGGCCTCCCGGTTCGGGGGAATACGCGGAACCCGGGACTCACTCTCTTATCGGCATCTTCGCCACAGTGACTCGACTGGCTAGAGAAGCTGTTCGATCACCGCGCCAGGTTCCAGCGCTGTGATCGGTCGCCCGGCGTGGTTGAGGAAACTCAAGCTCGGGTCGACACCCAGCACTTGGTAAATTGTATGGTGAATGTCGGCCGGCTTGAGCGGGTGATCTTTCGGAGATTCTCCCAACCGGTTTGTGGAACCGACAATCCGGCCCCCCTTCACGCCACCACCACCCAGCAGGCAGAACATCGCGTTGCCCCAATGGTCGCGGCCGGGTGTTCCCTTGCTCAGTGGTGGACCGCCATTCCCTCCGTCATTCATCCGGGGAGTGCGGCTGAATTCGCCGCACAATACGACCAGCACGTCGTCGTACATCCCTCGCAGTGTCAGATCATCGAACAGGGCGGCCACCGCCTGATCGACCATCGGGAGATAGTTTTCCATCCCCGATTTCAGATCCCAGTGATGATCCCATCCCCCAAAGTGAACCGTCACCCAGGTTGAACCCGCTTCAACCAAACGGCGGGCCAACAGCGTGCTTTGTCCCCAATTGCTGCGACCGTATCGGTCACGCAGGCGGGGGTCTTCGGAGTTGATGTCGAACGCTCGACGAGCCTGTTCGCCCGTCACCATGTCGTAAGCCTGCTGTTCGAATCGATCCATTGCCGCCAGCGTTCCGCGGGAATCGGTGTCACGGCGGAGTTTATCGAAGAATTGACTGAGTCCCTGCCGGTCTTGCAAGCGCTCCAAAGACAATCCCGACGCGAGCTGGATGTTCTGAACCTGAAAGTTCGGCGAATTCGGGTCGCCATCGGTTTCGAACGGATTGTGCTGGATGCCGACGTAATTCGCACCGAAATAGCCGGGACGCAGCCCAATACTGGAGGCGTAAGGAACTGCGCAATGGGCGGGAATTCCCGGCCGACGTGCCCCAACGGCGGCAGTCGCCATCGCGCCGACGAAGGGGTACTTTCCCGGCGTATCGGCACCACTGGCACCTCCTCGCCCGGTCAGCATGTGGTGGCCGCCGGCAAAATGGTCGCCCGTATTGTGGTACAGCGACCGCACAATCGAGAACTTGTCGGCCCGCTGCGCCTGCAACGGGAACAATTCCGTGACCTCGAATCCCTCGACGTTGGTGCGAATCGGATTCCACAGACCCCGATATTCGGCCGGCGCTTCCGGCTTCATATCGTACATGTCCACCCCCCCCCCCCCCCCCCCCCCCCCCCCCCCCCCCCCCCCACGCCGAGTTGAACGAAATTCCGTCGCGACAGTCCGTCGCAATAGCGACCGGTTGACCCCGAGTGAATTCTCAACATCGACTGATCCTCAGCACCGACTGTGAAACCGTTGCGGGAGCGGCAACACCTGTCGCCACCGGTCCATCCGGAAAACTTGACACCCATCAACGGACTCTGATTTTTATGTCGACAGGAGTCCGGCGTCAACTGTAGGCGGGATTGTCGGGACATTGGAATCGGTATCAACCTGCCGCAGGATAAGCCACGGGACACCGGTCACGTTGCCGTCACGCTGCGGGCGACGAGACCCGACGGAGTATTGGCCGCGACGACAACGACATGGTCGCCGACTTGCAACATCCGCAGCCGGACGAATTCCCCGTGAAGTGAAATTGCTGCGCCGGGGCTAACCGAAGTGGTC
Source organism: Planctomycetota bacterium (assembly GCA_026692825.1). GTDB lineage: Bacteria > Planctomycetota > Planctomycetia > Planctomycetales > Planctomycetaceae > UBA10511. Next base: position 1,998 of record JAPLOC010000457.1, read on the forward strand.
AAGACCGCACCATCCGAGTTGACCACCAACTGCCTCGACTGTGGGTCCGACCCGACAAGCGTCCCCTCAAACTGCTGGTGAATGACCGATGACGACATGCTTTCCCCCGTGGAAAGTCCGGCTGTGGACTTTCGCACCGGTTTCGAAACGCAATTGGCGTACCAACTCGGTGGTGGTGGAACGGGATTCGCAGTGTTGGCAACCTGTGCAGTCGCACACTGAGACGGTACGCTGGCGGTTTGTCGTGTTCTTTGCCGCGTGTCGCGAGAGTGACCATCGTTCAGAAGAAAGGGATGGCGTGCCGTTTGGAATTCCCCGGGGTTATCGGTCCCCGATCATGTTGGCCAGCCTGCTTCTGCTGGTGTTGTGCGTGGCGCTCGCCATCTCGTTGTACCAGCAGCAACGTGAAATTTCGGAACTATTGAAAGACAGCATCGATATCCGCCACCAAACGGCGCAACTCGAAGAGAGTATGATTGACCTGGGTACATTGTTGGGTGATCAGGTGGAAAAAGTCGCCGCGCTTCACGAGAGAATCGAAGACAACGTGGAAACCGTGCGGCAGAGCGCCGATCGCCCGGAACAACGAGAGATGGCGTCGGAATTGGTCGCCAGTTGGACGGAGTATCGGCGACTGTGGGATGAACGGCCGCCGATCGATTCACCCAACCATGACATGGCCATTCGGGACGCGACGCAGGAATTGAACAGGACGGCAAATCTCTGCGATACGCTCCATCAGCAGACCGTTCATGAGATTGAAACTGCCGCAAATGACCATACTCTGGTGTTGCGTGAACTCGCATTGGGAATTGGCGCCGTGGGATTTTTCGGCAGTCTGGCCGGGGTCGGACTGGGTTACGTCGCCGCCGGCCGCTGGCAACGGACGATGCACAAATTGCAGGTGCATATTCGACGGGCGGCTGGAAAGTTGGGGACCACGGTCCCCGATATTGTGGTTTCGGGTGAAGGCGGCATGCAGGAAATCGACGATCAGATGCGTGGCCTGGCGCGGCGTGTGGAAGAAGTCGTCGAGCAGTTGCAACAGCGGGAAATTGAGGTGCTGCGGACTGAACAGCTCGCCGCCGTCGGTCAACTGGCCGCTGGCGTGGCGCATGAGATTCGCAATCCCCTGACGTCGATCAAGCTGCTGGTTCAGCTGCCACCCCCGGAATGAATGCCGAGGATCTCGAAGTGGTGGAACGGGAAATCCGCCGGATGGAAGGCTCGTTGCAGACGTTTCTCGATTTCGCGAGGCCCCCCAAGGTCGAACGTCGCGAGGTCGATCTGGCGACAATCGTCGACCAGACTCTCGATCTCACACGGGGGAGGGCGGCGAAACAACAGGTCGCCGTCCGGTTTCTGAAACCAGCGCAGCCGGTGCGATTTCTGGTCGACCCGGAACAAATGCGTCAGGTGTTGCTGAACCTGGTTCTCAACGCGCTCGACGCGATGTCCGAGGGGGGAATGCTGACGATCGAACTCACCTGCGTTTCCGATGCGATCGTCCAGTTTGAAATTCGTGACACGGGGCCGGGAATCAGTCCCACACTGGAACCACGTCTGTTTCAACCATTTCAAAGTGAAAAAGAGACCGGTGTCGGGCTGGGCCTGGTCATTTCGAGACGGATTGTCGAGGACCACGGGGGAACCCTTACGGCACGGAATCATACTGCGGGCGGTGCGTGCTTCACCGTCAGCCTTCCCATTCAGAAGATGAGATCGGCAAATGCTCTCAGTGTTGCTGGTTGATGATGAACCTTCGATTCAGCACGCGTTTCGCAGGGTGTTGCGAGACGACGGCTGGCAGTTGCGCGTCGCGTCGACGGCCGCCCAGGCGGTTGCCGAGATGCAGTCGATCCGCCCCGATGTGGTGGTCCTCGACGTGCATTTACCGGACGCGTCGGGACTGGAAACTTTCGATCGACTGAAAGCGCTTGACGCGCGGACCCCCGTGATTCTGATCACAGGTCACGGAACGACCGATCTGGCGATCGAAGCGATCAAACGCGGAGCGTACGAATACCTGCTCAAGCCGCTCGATCTTTCCACGCTGCGCGGGTTGATTCGCCAGGCCGGGGAAAGCAGTCAGCGGATGCACGTTCCCGCGGTACTGCCCGAAGACGTGGTTCAGGCCGACGAGGGGGACCGGTTGATTGGTCGCTGCCCGGCGATGCAGGTCGTCTACAAACAGATCGGCCGGGTCGCCGCTCAGGATGTCACGGTCTTGATCCTCGGCGAAAGCGGAACGGGTAAAGAACTGGTCGCCCGCGCGATTTACCAGCACAGCCACCGCGCCGACAAACCGTTTCTGGCGATCAATTGCGCTTCGATCCCTGAGAATCTGTTGGAGAGTGAGCTGTTCGGCCACGAACGCGGAGCATTCACCGGTGCGGATCGCAAACGGATCGGGAAGTTCGAACAGTGCCACGGCGGGACGATTTTTCTCGACGAAGTGGGAGACATGGCCCCCCTCACACAGACAAAAATTCTGCGACTGATGCAGGAGCAGCGTTTCGAACGGGTCGGAGGAAATGAAACGATTCAAACCGACGTGCGGATGATCGCGGCCACCAACGCCGATCTGGAGCGACAGGTCGCCGCAGGTAAATTCCGGGGCGACTTGCACTTTCGCCTCAACGTGTTTTCGATTCACCTGCCTCCGTTACGAGAGCGGGGCGACGATATCGTTCACCTGGTGGAACACTATCTGCGCCGCTACAGCCGCGAACTCAATCGTGAGGTTCAGGGGGTCGCGCCGGAAGCACTCGAAGTTCTGCGGAATTATCCCTGGCCTGGAAATGTCCGTGAACTGCAGAGTGTGATCAAGCAAGTCCTGTTGCAGTTGAGGGATCCTGTGGTCACTCTCGCCGATATTCCCTCGTCGCTGCTTCCCTCATCCGCCAGCGTTTCACCCGCTCCCGTCGGTTCCGACGGAGACCTGCTGGCCGCCGAGTGGAGCCGTTTTGTCGATGCGCGGATTGTCGCCGGTTCCGAGAATCTGTACGCCGAGGCGGTCGCCGCAATGGAACACCAGGTGATCACTCGCGTCCTTCGGCACACAGGCGGGAACCAGTTGCAGGCGGCACGGATTCTGGGGATGGCTCGCAACAGCCTGCGAACTCGAATTCGCGCCCTCAAAATCAATATTGGCCGAACAATTGACATCGATCCCGATTTCGAAGACGGAGATTTGCCGTGATCACTTTTTGATCACACTGCTCAAGCGAATTGCGGTTCGCAGGGTTTCGGTTCCATTCGTTGACAGTCTTCTCAATTCCAGAAATTGGGATACTGGAGAAAACCGTCCGCTTGTGACTCACCGTCCGCACACCCAGCGTGATTTCTGACTATTGGCACTGGTTGTGCTTGATTCCCCTCGTCGGCACCGTGCCGAACGTCCCCCGCCATCGCGTAGGGTCGTCCCACGCCTGGAACACTGTTGTCGCCCCACTTCCGAATGTCATCCAGTCCTACTGCGGTTGCCCTCGGCGGTTCTGTACACAATTCCTCGGTCTCGGCCGATCCGCAGGCCGAATTACGGCGGCAGATCACAGAACTGGCCGAACTCCTGCCCGCCCAGGGACCGATTACCGCATTTGTCTTTCTGAATACGCTCCAGGGGCTGGAAGACCTGCCGTACGACGCTGCGGTCGCTCTCGGTTCGAAACTGTTCGGCTGCGAGCCGTATCTTTCGGAAGACAAGTACCACGAATTCATGACGCGCGATCGCATCCGCGCCGAAGACCTCGCGGAGGTGATTCGTGACGAGCTGGGGCGAGACTGCGATCGCAAAATCGGCCCCAGCGGGACGTTGTTCGAAATGCGGCTGGCGATGTTGCGCTACCGCGTCCGATTGGGGCCACCGGAAGAACTTGCGTGGTACATCGCAGAGACCGACGCGCTCGCAAAAATGCGCGACGACCTCCCCACAGGAGCGCGAACCCAGTTCTTAATGGAAAGCCGCGAGTGGATTCGTCATGCGCTGGCGGAAACACGAATTCCCGGTGTTCCCGGGGCGCGGGGGATGTTGGCCGAGCCGTACCAGTCGGCGACGACTGCGGCGATCGAAAAGTGGAGCGACGCAACCTGGGAAAAACTCTCGCTTGAGGCACTGTGGCAGGTTTGCATCCACGGAGTTCAGGGGGTGAACGGGACGGGTGCCACCGCCGCGGCACCCGTCCGACCACGCGACATTCTCCGTGAAACCGCCGGTCATGACGCCGACCTCCTGGTGCATGACGTCCTGGTCCGACTGTGTGCGGCGTTTGTCGATCAGGGACAGGCCGGTTGGGCGTTGCCCGGCAAGGAGACTGGGCTGTTCCATTCATTCCTGGAACTGTACGAGGAGCCCGGGCAGATCGAACGCCCCTGGATGGCGGGTGTGGCGGCGGAACTGCGGTTGCTGAAACGCGATGGCGTGAGTCCACTG
>JAPLOC010000458.1 GCA_026692825.1 Planctomycetota bacterium
CCGGACATGCCGTCGGCAAAAACCCAGGCGAATCCATCGCGCCGCAGGATGGCGAGGCCCGTTCTCCCACCGGTCCCGTCGTCCTGCGCCTTGCGACTATTACGACTGATTCCGGCGGAATGGCGGCTGTGACTGCGCGACCATAGGCTTCTCCCGCCGTGTAAGCCAAGTGGTTTCCCAATTCCCGGCGAGGGTTCCGAATGCAGCTTGCTGCCACTGGCCGCCGCGTTTTCAGGGTGCTACCCTCATAGTGGAGACTGTGTCTCCCGTCCCTCACGATTTGCGATCGATCAGTCTACAGCCCGAGTCATTCCCATGCGACAGATTCTAACCGGGTTACTTGTCTTCACGGGGCTGTTGTTGCCCGCAGTCCGTCTGGCGGCCGATGAGGCGAAGGCTTCGGACGTCGTCGGACAGATTGTGAAGGCCGCGGGCGGTGAAGAGAAGCTGCTGAAGCTGTTTCGGTTTCGGGAACGAGTTCTGATCACATCCAAGCCGGCCGACCCTGTGGCTCCCGACGAAAAGGGGAAGACATCCTTGAGGAAACGCAGATCGGCGACAAGCCGGCAATTGGCCTGCGTGTGACCGGGTCGGTCAAAGAGCCGATCGATTTGTACTTCGACAAAGCGGACAACCGACTCGTCGCCATCGATTACACCGACACGCGCCATCTCTTCAGCGACTGGAAGAAAACCGAGGACGGGCACGTCTACCCCGCGCATGTCGCCGGTTATCGCTTCCAAGACAAGGCGAAGCGCACGCTGCAGGACAAACAGTGGTACCAAACCGACATTCTCGAACTCACGCCGTTGACTGAGTTGCCTCCGGAACTGAAGAAGTAGTCGGCCTGATAAAATGTGTCAGGTCAAACGTTCCTGACACATTTTTGTCCCAACCCCATGCAACCGCCCGACTTTCTACCCTCCGCGACCCTGGACATGCTGGCGCTGCGCGCCCGCTTCCTGGCGGGTGCGCGCCGGTTTTTCGATGATCGCGGGTACATTGAGGTCGATACCCCGCTGCTGTCGGCCGACCGGGTGATCGACCCGCACCTGGAGCCGTTCGCCGTCAGCCATGCCGACGCTCCGACGGGCTGGTCTCCAGGCTCAACGGTCGAGCGGCAGTATCTGCAAACGTCGACCGAATTCTGCATGAAGCGGTTGTTGGCCGCTGGCGCGGTGGCGATCTATCAGCTCTGCCATGTCTTCCGCGCCGCCGAGCGGAGCGAACGGCACAACCCCGAATTCACGATGCTCGAATGGTATCGAGTTGGGGACACCCATCTTGAACAGATGGCGGAGACCGAGGAGCTGATTTGCGTTCTGTTCTCCCTCGCGGGCCAGTCGCTTCCCCGCCCGTTCCTCCGGACCACCTACCAGGAAGCGTTCGAACGAACGTTGCAGATCGATCCGTTGCGCGCGCCGTGTTCCGCGTTGTACGCCGTCGCCCGGCGACACGGACTCGAGGTTCCCGAATCCCTCGCGATGAACGATCGTGACGGCTGGCTGAATCTGCTGCTGGCGTTTCTGGTCGAGCCGCGACTGGGAGTCGATCGGCCGGAATTCATTTTCGATTACCCGGCGTCGCAGGGGGCGCTCGCCAGGTTGCGGGCGGGAGATCCACCGGTCGCTGAGCGGTTTGAGCTGTATCTGCGCGGTATCGAACTCTGCAACGGATATCACGAACTGACCGACCCCGGGGAGTTGAAGCGACGGATCGCGTGTGAATCACTCCGTAGAAACGAAGAAGGGCAGCCTTCGCTTCCAACCGACAGCCGACTGTTGGCCGCCATGGACCACGGGCTCCCTCCCTGTGCGGGAAACGCGGTGGGGTTTGATCGGGTGCTGATGCTGGCGACCGGTTCGCGGTCCATTGATCAGGTTCTTCCCTTCGCCTGGGAACGGGCCTGACCGCCACCGATCGCAGTTTCCCCGGGGCGGTTCGGGGCGTTACCATGGAGAGATGCGAGGCGGCCTGTGATGCCGCCGGTGTTCCATCCTGCTTCGGTTGGCTGAGTTGTTGGAGTTGACGCTGCATGTGGAATCCATTCCGGCGATTCACCTCCCAGATAATGGACGACGAGGAATTCCAGCGGCAACGGGCCGAACTGTTGAAGAAGGCACCCATTCCCTGTCTGTGGCTGCTCGGCAAGACCGGATCGGGAAAGTCCTCGATGATCCGCCAATTGACCGGCGCGACCGAGGCGGTCGTGGGAAACGGGTTTCGCCCACAGACCCGCTGTTCGCGAATCTTCAGTTTCCCAGACGATGAATCCACGATCGTCCGGTTTCTCGACACCCGTGGATTTGGTGAAGCGGGTTACGATCCGACGGAGGAGATCGCCGCCCTCAGTCAACAATCGCATTTGCTGATTGTCACCGTGCGGGCGACCGATCAGGCGGTCGATGCGATTGTCGCGCCGTTACGCGAGGTCCGTCGGTCCAATCCGGAACGCCCGGTGTTGCACCTGTCTGCACGACGCGTACGCCGGTGAACCGCACCCCGCGGTCGATCCCTTCGAAGTCAACGCAACTGCGGATGCCGGTGCGAACAAATCGAGTGCCGGAGAATTCCGTCTCCCCGAATCGCTTCCGGGCGATCTGGGAAAATGCGTGACGGCTCATCTGAAACGCTTTCAGGGTTTGGTCGACAGGGTGGTTCCGATCGACTTCACGTTGCCCGAAGATGGCTTCGTGCCCCCCGACCTGGGAGCGTCACGGCTGCGGCAGGCGATTCTCGAGTTGCTGCCGACGGCCTATCGGCAGACGTTGCTGCAAATGGAGGAGCTGCACAAGTCGCTGGGTGAGATGTACGACCGCCGTTCGATGCCGATGATTCTGGGACATGCCGCGCTGGCGGCGACGGCGGGGGCGGTTCCAGTTCCGTGGGTTGACCTGCCGGTCGTGGTGGGAATTCAGTCGCATATGATTCGAAAACTGGCCCAGATCTACAATCAACCATTGGACAAAAAAGTGCTGTCGCAAGTGGGCGGAGCGGTGGGTGGACGAATCGCGCTCACGATGGCGCTGCGCGAGTTGTTGAAGTTCATTCCCTGGGTGGGAATGGCCGCGAACGCCGCCGCCTCTTTCGCCTGGGTGTATGCTTCGGGTCGGGCCTGGAACTGGTACTTCCAGCAGGTCCGCAAGGGACACGTTCCGACGGCTGAGGAACTGGCGACGATTTACCAGGAGCAATTGCGACACGGGGCGCAGTTGTGGCGTGACTCGCGGGGGGGAGAAGGGACATGATTTCGCGTGGTTCGATGGTCGTGGCGGCGCTCATTGCACTTCCGATCGTTGTTTATGCCGGTCTGGGAGGTTATGCACTGTGGCGATCGGGGCTGTTCTGGTGGACCTGGTGGATGGCCCCTCTGTGCTGGCTGCTGGCGGGGCTGCTGGGGCGGTGGTGGAAGCTCGGGCATGCGACCGCCACCCCGACCGATCCCGTGATCGCAGGGCATTTCACACCCCGTGACCAAGCGGCGGCGCAAATCGTGCGGGATTTTCAACTCAAGGTTGAGAAGTTCACTCCCGATCAACTGACCACATTGGCGGTGTATCAGACCGAGGTGCAGGCGCTCGCCGAGGCATTGGCCCGGCACTACCATCCCGGTGCGACGGACCCGTATTCGTCGTTGACGGTCCCTGAACTGCTCGCCGCCGTGCGGCTGGCAGTTGACGATCTGGAACGCTGGTTGTTGACGTCAGTCCCTGGAAGCCGGCTGTTGACGATCCGCCAATGGAAGGCGTTTCAATCGGCCCCCAAATGGTTTGACCGGTTCTCGACAGCGACCTGGGCGGTTCAGATTCTGATGGATCCGAGCAATCTGGCGAAGTTGTTCGTGTCGAAAGTCGCGCTGGATCCCGTGACAACCGGGGTGCAGACCGAACTGCTGGCGGCTGTCTATCTGAAGTTCTTTCAGCAGATTGGCTTTTATTTGATCGAGATGAACAGCGGTCGATTGCGGGGTGGGGCCGACGCGTATCGCAAGGCGTTGCCGTTGGGGACACACATGACTCCCGAATTGGCTTCGGGGGGACAGGAGGGTTCCGCCGCCGCCGCCGTCCTCGCTCAAGGCCCCGCAGCACAACCGGTTTCGATCGCATTGGTGGGCCAGGTGAGCGCCGGAAAATCGAGTCTGGTGAATGCCCTAACGCGGTCTCGGTCGGCGGGTGTTGACGTGCTGCCCGAAACAAGGGAAGTGACCCGGTACCAGATGACCCTGGGAGAGCCGTCGGTCGTGGTGACGTTGCTCGACACGCCGGGCTACGGCGACGTGGGGGCGACCCCTGCGCAGATCGGCCAGATCGCGACCGCACTGCGCGATTCCAACGTGGTGCTGCTGGTGATGGACGCGCATTCCCCCGCGCGCGAGCCCGACCGGAGAACGCTGCGCGATCTGGAAGCGTGGTACGCCAACCAGCCCCGGCTCAAGCCCCCCCCAATGTTGGGCGTGCTGACCCATGTCGATCTGTTGCGACCGGTTTTGGAGTGGTCGCCCCCGTATGACTGGCGGGAGCCACGGAACGCGAAAGAACGGAGCATGCTGGAGGCGGTGGAGTACGCCCGCGAACTGTTCGGCCAATCGCTTGTCGACATCCTGCCGGTCTGTGCCGACCAGAATCCTGACCGTGCGTGGGGGGTGCTGGAGGAACTCGTCCCCGCATTGACGATTTCCCTCCCCGACGCACAGTCGGCGGCGCTCTTGCGGGCGTTCGAACAGGAATTGGACCGCGACCGGTTGAAGATCGTACTCCAGCAGGTCCGCCGATTCGGCAGTGATCTGTGGAAGACCTGGATCGATCAGCGTTTGGGAACGGGGACCGACGGAAACAGGGGGGACTCCTCCCGGCGGGAGTCGTGAGATTCAGCGTCCATTCGCCGCCGGGCGGTTCTCTGACCTGAGTCTTGCCCTCGTGGAGAATCCACGTTTCAATCGCCCTTTCTCAACACGTGTTTGGACTCTTTGCGAAACAGCAAGAACTCGCTCCATGGCCTTCTTCCGCTGGCGCTGTTCGTATTGATCGGGTTCGTTGCTGTCGACCACGAAGTGAGCATTGGCTGGTGCGCCTCCAGGGAGTATCACCGTCCGAAATTGGCGAGTCAGCCATGGAGGAGAATATCACCCGAATAGATCGCGCTGGGCATGACCTCACATTCCGCCCAGCAGCCGGGGCAGGCGTCGACCCAGGCCCGCGCGTCGCGCGTTGGCTGCGAATTCCAGAGATCGTCAAACGAATGCGTGAGCAGGTTTCCCAACCGCTCGGAATTGAACTGGCAGACAGTGACTCCGCCGTCCGGCAGGATCCGCAAATGACTCCGCAACGCCACACATTTGGGCCTTGGCCGGGCGTTTTGGGCGTTCCTGAGACGTGCGAGCAACCCCCGGAGATAGTATCGCTTTCCACGGCGGACCCAGCGATCTCGGATCAGATCGACCTCGGCGAGTTGCCGTTCGGCAAAGTCAATCGATTCCGCCAGATCGAGGTCGGGGTGAAGCGGATAACCGGCGGCGACAATCAGATCGGTCGACTTTTTCCCCTGGCGTTTGAGACCGTACATGCTGGAGTCTTCATAGGCCAGTACCGATTGCACGTCGACCCGCTGGGGGGCGAATCGGGCGCGCAATTCAACGTGACTTCGCAACGACGTGCGCGAAATGACGGTGTGATTCACCGAGACCTGAATTCCGTGCGATTCCCGCAATCCCACCAGTCGATCGACGCTCTCACAGGCGGTCTGAAAGGTGACTTGGGCCCCACGATTGGCGTCATGTTCGGCGGGGCCTCCATCAAATGAAACGAGAAACCGCAGTTTCGCGGGACTGGAGAATGTCCGCACGAATTCGTTGATTTTCTCGGGAAAGGAACCATTTGTTGTGATGTGCAAGACCGAGGGGCGCGAACGTTTCTCAACGGCCTGGGCCACCTGAGGCATGTCGTCTCGAAGGAACGGTTCTCCCCCCGTGAGGCGGATCACGTCGAGTCGACCGACTTTGGCGAAGACTTCGTCGACCTGGTCGGCGGTCAATTCCGAACCTGGTTTCAGTCGCCAGGAATCGCACATCTGACAGCGGGCATTGCAGCGGTAGCAGACGAGGTAGGTACACCAACTCGGCCGGGGCACCGCCCCGATACGATTCCGGAGGATCGACGAGGCAAGATTCAGTACGCGCATTAGGGAATCGACTTCTCGAACCAGGAATGGGGACGCGATCAGCGTGGAACTTGCCGAAGTTCGGCCGCACTATCCGTACAATTCGCCGACGCGGGGACAAGTTCCGAGAGGAATCGCTCGATCGCCGCCAGGGCTTCACTGCGGCCGTCGCGGAATTTGCCAACCGTATTCGCCGAGTACTGGGGGGATCGATCGAGGAACGACCGGAGTGCGGGGGGCGTGAATTGTTTTGACGACATCTGCTCGCCGATCCCCATCCGCTCGACCGCCAGCGCGTTCATTCGTTGTTCGACGCACTGTTCGGGCATCACCAGGACCGGCTTCCCCAACAGCAGTGCCTCTCCCATCAATTGGTTTCCCGCGGTCGAAATCACGGCGCGGCAACCCGCCAGATCTTCGAGAAAGGGCAAATTGCTCAAGGGAAGGAATTCAATCGCACCTTGTCGGCCGATCGAACGCGTTCCATAGACACGCACGCGCAGTCCGCTTGTTGCCAGCGTATCCAACATCTGTGGATTCAGTTGATGTTCCCCCTTATTGAAATAGACCAACAGGTGGCCGGCATCCCGGGATTCGAGGTCAAATAATTCGCGGCGCGGCATCGTTCCCACGACGCACACGCCGGGTCTGCGCGGCGGCGCGTCGAAGAAGCTCGAGACAATCACACGTTCTGGATCGCCAATCAGTTGCCGGTAGGTGATCGTGTCGATCCACGCTTTCAGCCGGTCGAACCTGGGGACCGACGGCCGGCAATGCGCCATGATCCCGATGTGGTCGATGCCGATTCGCGGAATTTTCAGCCGCGCCGCGACGTGGTGTGTGAAAGCCTCGGCGTCGGAAATGACGACGTCCGGGCCGAATTCAGCGAACTGGTCGGCGACCATGTCACAGACCGGTCCGCGCCACCACAAGTCGAGGGCGGCGGAGATGTTCCGAGTGAAGGTCCGCCAATTGGACCGTTTTCCGGTCCGCTCGCCGTACGCGAAGCCCAGCGTCGGAATACGCACAACATGGTGGTCGGCTGCCATGGCCGCGTAGGCATCGCCACCCGCGAGAACCAGAACCTGGTGCGACTGTCGCAACTCTGCCAGGATCGCCAGTGACCGCGTCGCGTGCCCCCGTCCGTATCCATGAACGCCGTAGAGTATTCGCATCTTCGCAATCGCTCGACGAAAGTGTATGACTCAGCCGCCGGAATCCTTCCCGACGACGGTCGACGGCAGTCGTGGATTGTCAATCGGATGACGAACCCTAACAAGCGTCTATTGCGAAACGTTGAAGCTCAGATGAATTCAAGCCAGAATCGGCAACAGATCGGACCCCGAATGCTGAAATTCGCGTGTGACAATCGAACCAATCAATGTCGTTTGCGTGCAGTCGGTGACGTGAACGTCGACCAGCGATCCCACCAGCCGGGGATTTCCTTCGAAGACAACAATTCGATCGCAGCGGGTCCGCCCGACGAGTTGCGGATGGTCGTCACAACCGGTGGCGTTTTCCTGAATCGCGCCGCCGACTCGCGGATCGTCAAGCTGTTCCTTCTTGGCGGTCTTGCTCAAGCCTTCGACCAGAATCTCAAACTCTCGGCCGATCAACGCGACATTGTCCTCTTCGCTGATCGCGTTTTGAATCGCGAGGAGTTCATTG
>JAPLOC010000459.1:0-3928 GCA_026692825.1 Planctomycetota bacterium
GCGTGGTACTGCTGACGAACCCGCATTCGAAACGGACCGCCGACTTTCTACGTGCCGCCAGCGCGCGGGGCTGGCCGGCACCTCTGGTCGTCGACTGGGCGGACTGGCTCGATCGTCGTGTCTCGCTCGCCTCCGTTCTGCGCCCCGGGGACTGGTTGCGTCTGGAGTCGCCCGGCGAATCGTGGGAAATCGAACGTCGATTTCTGGAACTGGGGATCGAACCGCTCGACCAAGAAGGGGGACACCCACTCTCCGCAGGCGAACTGCTCCAATGCGCGGGAAGTCGCGGCGTGATTCACCGCCCCAGGCAATGGTATCTCGGTCTGTGCCGGGCGCTCGACCGGGTGGAAATCGAACTGGCCGAGTTCGAAACTGCGGAACCCCTGTCGGTCGCGGGGTCGGAAGATCGGAATCCTCGGGGTGTGGCCTGTTTCATTGAGCCGCGCGAGGTGGCGGTCCTGTTTGATAAGGGGGCCTGCCAGCCATTGTTTGAAAAGACTGGCCTGCCGATCCCGCCGTTCCGGATGAATCTCCCGTCCTACGATGAGATTCGCCACGAGTACCGCGATCGACAGCACGCCCGGTTGATGCTGAAGTTGCGACACGGCTTTTCCGCGATCGGGGCGGTCGCACTCGAATGGCACCGGTCACGCGTGCGGGCGATCACTACCACGGAACGTCTCGCGACCGCGGAGGGAGATCGGCTGTTTCTTTCCAAACGAGTTCACCACCTGCTCAACGAAGTCGAGATCGCCTCGCTGATCGATCGGTTCGCTCTCGAAGGGCTGATTGTTGAGGACTGGCTGCCGAAAGATCGAATCGACGGGCAGCAGTACGATGTGCGCGCGCTGGTGATTGATGGTCGACTGCGACATGTCGTGGGACGCGGGTCGGCGTCACCGTTCACGAATTTGAATCTGGACGGGAAGCGAATTGACGCGTCGCGGATTGAGTCCCGGCTGGGGGATCGATGGCACGACGCCCGACGGATCTGTGAACAGGCCGCCGGCTGTTTCCCCGGGGCGTTGACCGTGGGGGTCGACCTGCTGATTCGCCCGAACCAAGAATTCGCCCTGCTGGAAGCGAACGCGTTTGGCGACAATCTTCCCGGGTTATTGGAGGGAGGCGAGGATCCGCACGGTGCCCAATTGCAGGCGATCGAGCAGCGAATGGTGTCGTCGCCGCTGATTCAGGACGCGACGGTTGATGATGATGCCGACGAGGTTGAGCCACATCAGACCGTTGGCCTCGCATTCGCGGGGGTTTCGAGATGAGTGCCGCGCTGCGGGATCGGCTGGGACAATGCGATCTCCTGCTGATCACATTCGACGCGCTGCGGTTCGATGTCGCTCAGGCGGCGCTGGCCGCTGGCCGAACTCCGTTTCTTGCGACACAAATTGGAAACTGGGAAGAACGGCACGCTCCCGGCAATTTCACATACGCTTCACACGCGGCGATCTTCGCCGGCTTCTTTCCGACCCCCGTTGTGCCGGGTCGATACTCCCGCCCGTTCGCCCTGCGCTTCGCCGGCAGTCGCACGACCGGTGTCTCGACCTGCCTGCTCGATGGCAGCTCAATCATCGAGGGCTTGCGAGCGGCGAATTACCACACGATTTGCATTGGAGGTGTTGGCTTCTTCAACCAGCAGACTCCGCTGGGAAAAGTGTTCCCGGCACTGTTCGACGAGGCGCATTGGGAACCCGGTTTTGGCGTCACCGAGCGAAACTCCCCCGCCAATCAGGTGCGTCGCGCGGTCGACCGGCTGGCCGATGCCCCTGTCGATCGTCCGGTGTTGCTGTTTCTCAATCTGTCAGCGACGCATCCACCCACCCGGTTCTACGTGCGCGGTACCGTCGAAGAATCGGTCCAGACGCAACAGGGGGCGCTGGAATGTGTTGATCGCGAACTTCCCACATTGTGGGAGGCGCTGCGACAACGCGGGCGGGGTGGGTTTGGCTTTCTGATGTCGGACCATGGAACCTGTTTTGGTGACGACGGTTACACCGGGCATCGCGTGGCGCACCCGGCGGTGTGGACAGTCCCTTACGCGGAATGCGTCTGGACGGGAGAGTCATGAACCTCCCCGACACCTACACCGCCTACTCCTACGGCTATCCGCATAAGTCGGCGTACGGGCCGTTGAGTCCTGCCGTCCCTCTCGGCGAAGTCTGGGCGCAGGAGGATCAACGCCGGCTGTTTCTGTACATCCATTTGCCGTTCTGTGAAATGCGGTGTGGCTTCTGCAATCTGTTCACCGAATCGCAGCCGGCGGATGACGCGGTCGACGCGTACCTGACGGCGCTCGAAACTCAGTCGCAGGTCCTGCGCGACCTGCTCCCCGACGCCCGGTTCGCCCGACTCGCTCTGGGAGGGGGGACACCCACGTATTTGACCGCCTTCCAGTTGGAACGCCTGATCGCGCTCTGCGCGGAGGTTTGGAACGTCAAGGCGGCGGCAGTTCCCACTTCGGTCGAGACCTCGCCGGCGACCGCGACCGAAGATCGGCTGAAGGTGCTGGCCGATTGGGGGGTCCGCCGAATCAGCCTGGGAGTGCAGTCCTTCCGCGAGGAAGAGGTTCGCGGTATGGGGCGACCTCAAACCCCCCGCGCGGTGATTGAGGCGATTGAACGGATTCAACGCCACGACTTTCCTGTGTTGAACCTCGACCTGATCTACGGCGAACCGGGTCAAACGGTCGACACGTGGCTTGGGTCGATCGACCAGGCGCTCGCATTTCAGCCAGCCGAGTTGTTTTTGTATCCGCTATACATCCGCCCGCAGACCGGTCTGTCGCGCGTGGGCGAATCGCCTTCGGACAATCGATTGACGCTCTATCGCGCGGGGCGCGATCGATTGCTGTCGGCCGGTTATCGACAAGTCTCGATGCGGTGTTTCCGCCGGGGCGATCTGGTGGACGACGAAGGGCCGGCGTACTGTTGCCAGAGCGATGGAATGCTGGGACTGGGGTGTGGTGCCCGGTCGTACACACGCCGGCTGCACTACGCCAGTCGATTCGCCGTCTCGCAGTCCCACGTGCGCGCGATTGTCCGCGACTGGTCAAAACAACCGGCGGTCGCACATGCTGTTGCAGACCATGGTTTCTGGCTCGACGCCGACGAACAGTGTCGCCGGGGGTTGATCCTGTCGTTGTTGCAGGTCGATGGCGTCGATCGACACGATTTCAAAACGAGTTTTGGTGTCGACCCGCTGGAAGCGTTTCCCCAGTTGGCCCGCCTGATTGACGAAGAGATGGCGTCGGCGACAGCGGTCCGTGTGACACTCTCGGCAAGCGGATTGGAGCGATCCGACGCGATCGGCCCCTGGCTCTACAGCGAGCGGACGGCCCGGGCTCTCGCGGAGTTCAATCCGCCATGAGACTCAATGTTTTGTATCGAGGCCCGCTCTCGAGCTGCAATTACGCGTGCGGGTATTGTCCATTCGCGAAACGGAAGGAAACGACGGCGGAGCTGCGCGCCGACCGGGCTGGCCTCACCCGCTTTCTTGAATTCCTGCGGCGGGAAACCGATCGCGAATGGGGGGTGTTGTTCACGCCGTGGGGTGAAGCGCTCGTCCGTGGCTGGTACCGGCGGGCGATGCGGGACCTCTCGCAGCTCGATCACCTGAAGAAGGTCGCGATTCAGACGAATCTCTCGGCCCCGCTCGACTGGGTCGCCGACTGTCGGCACGATCGGCTCGGGTTCTGGGCCACGTACCATCCAACGGAAGTCGCGCGTGACGTGTTCGTCTCACGCGTCGAACGACTGTGGGAACGGGGAATCAGCCTGAGTGTCGGCGCGGTTGGCGTGCCCTCGCGACTCGCGGAGATCGCCGCCCTGCGAAGCGCTCTCCCTGCGGAGATTTATCTGTGGGTGAACGCCGAGCGGGGCCGACGTAGAAAGTACACAGTGGAAGAACTGCGGTTGTTGAA
>JAPLOC010000459.1:3990-7587 GCA_026692825.1 Planctomycetota bacterium
CACAGTCGATGGCGACGGGAACATGCGGCGTTGTCATTTTGTCGACGAGGTGATTGGCAACATCGACGACCAAGACTGGTCACAATCGCTGAGACACCGGTTGTGTCCCAACACCCGTTGCGACTGCCACATCGGCTATGTGCATCTGCCAGCACTGGGTCTCGTAGAGCGATTTGGAGAGGGACTTTTGGAGCGGAATCCGCTCGCGAAGTCGCGCAGGTAACTGGTGAGTTGGTGAACCACGCACTTACGCCCGTTGATTGACGGACATGCAGTAGGAGATGTGCTACGCACGATTTTCGGTAACGATTCGTCCCGAACCTGACACGGTCAATCTGGCGGAAGCTGAAGTTCGTCTTGCCAAAGTTTCACCGTTGCAGCTTCAACCCCTCAGCCGTCACGACGAACGGGACGATCGAATCATCGCAGGCGCTGCCGCGATGTTTCGCCACGTGAATCGACCGCCCCATTTTCGAGCCGTCGCGCGTTTTTCCCATCAGGATGATCGTGTTGGCGTTGGTCAGCACATCGCCCGATTCCAACGGTCGACCCAACAGATCATCGAGCATCAGTTCGTGTGTGGTGTATAGCAGCACGCACCCCACCTGGCGATGGTCGTACGGGTGCCGTTCGACGTTGTTGGCATTGATGCGGAAATTCTCGCGGAACAGATCGCGCGCGACCCAGTCGTGATCCTTATGCAGAATCTGGTGATAGATGTATTCGAACAGATCGAACTGGAACGAGTCGCTGGGCCGATCGGTCGGTTCCACACCGTCGATCACACACCGCCGCACCCCTTGCGTGAAGTTCCCGTAGAAGAACCAGATTGCAAGCTGCAACTTCTTCACCAGTTCGAGCTTCCACGCCTTCCATTCGTCGTGTTCGAGGTCGTTCCGGGTGACCCGCCGGCCCGAGCGTTCGAAGATGTGGAGATAGTCGCGACGGATGATATCGCGGATCCAGACATCCCGCGGATCGACTGTCACATCGCCCCGCTGGTTCCGCATCGTCCAGCCGAACAGCCGCTGGGCGTAATCCTCCTGGTTCTGCGAATCGCCGCGCGAGGTCATGTCGAAGATGATCCCCCGCTCCCCTTCCTGGGTGGCCCCCGCGTTGGCGAAGTGAATGCCCAACTGGGTCTTGCCGATCCCGGTCGCCCCCGCCACGACGGTGAGAGTTCCAGGCAGCAGCCCGCCCCCCAGCATCTCATCGAGCGCGGGTAAACCTGTCGACAACCGTTTCGAACCGCTCGTCGCTCCGCTCACAGTGTCAACCACCGATCCCGGGCGACCACGTCCCACCGCCCCGCGACTTTCCCGTCGGCCACCACATACACCTGCTTATGCAGCGCGATCGTCGGGCAGATGTGGCGGGGAATGGCGAACAGCTCATCCCCCGGCTGAAACTGGTCCGCCTTGACGGTCCGCACCACCAAGTGCTCTTCGTTCTGCAGGATATGTTCCGCTTCTGGAAGATCAGGAAGCGTGAGCCGTCGCCCTGCGGGCGGATCGGACGCGACCGCTTTGTATCCCAGATCGAGCGTGACCCGGTCGGGGGAGGGCCGGCTGATGACCCGCGTGAGAATCAGCACCGCAGGCGGAAACACCAGGTCCGGAAACGTTTCGGTGTATCCCGCGTCGTGAAAGACACAGGTGCCGGGACTCAGTTCAATCTCGGCTTCGGTCTTCTTCGCATAGACCGGAAACGATCCCGTCCCGCCGCAGACGAGTCGCGGAACCGGTAGATTCAGCCCCTGCAACTGATCTCGCAGCGCGACCACGCGGCCCCACTCTTCGTTAATGGCGGTGGTCCGTTCGTCGAGCGATTTCTGGTGCTGATGCCCATCGTAAACGTGGAATCCCGCCGGCCATAGCCCGGGAGTCTTCGCGATTGTCTGATACAACTCAACCGCCGCCGGCCCCGCGGGCACCCCCGTGCGGTGCTGCCCCACATCGAGATCGAGCAGCATCCCGACACTTGTCCCCGCCGCCGCGAGAGCGGCACCCAACTGCGCGATCGGCCCGGGATGATCCCCGGTCACCATGAAACTCACGTCGGGGTATCTCTGACGAAACGCCACCACCCGGGCGATGTTCGCGCCGACAATGTTGTACGCCAGAAAGATATCTTTGACCCCCGCGTCGGCCAGCATCTCGGCCTCTGCGATCGTCGCGCATTTGTGCTTGGTGATCCCCCGGGCCAGTTCGATCCGGGTGACTTCGGGCATCTTGTGCGTTTTGCAGTGCGGCCGCAGTCGATCGACACCCCCCGCGACCGCGATCATGCGGTCGAGATTCTGTTCGAGTACCTCCCCGAAACAGAATGAGAGCGGGAGTGATGATCTGGGACGTAGTCAAGCGTTCACTAACGCGGGCAATAGTCGAGCGGTTTCTTCCTGGGGTAGTCGTAGCAGGGATCGCATTCGTCGATCTCGCGGCGACCCAGCAGCCCCCGGTCTTTCTGCATCCGATACTTCGCCAGTTGCTTGGCGGGAGAATCGTTGGCGTAGCCGTCGCTGTACGCTCCGTCGTCGTCGGGACCGATGCCGTGCTTGGCCCGCTTCCGTTCACAGCAATCCAAGTCGGCGAACCACGGACCGGGAGGTCGATACTGTGGCGACTGTTCGTACACCTTGTGGCAATGCAGGCAGAAACTGCCACACCCCTTATCACCACATTCGCCGCAGGTATGGCAGCCGGCCAAACCCGCCAGCAACAGCAGACACAAAAAACGAGCAGGACGGAACATAGATCCCTCCTCCCTGAGGGTTCAGGCATCGCGACCCGGTCGCCGCACTCGGTAGAATACGGTTCGGGTGCCTTGTCAATCTGTTCTATCGGCGGTCGAATGAGGCGGATTTCACATTTCTGACAGGCGCTCGGATTCCGAAAGATCGGCAAGCTGGGCGATCTGCATTCCCTGGGGAGAGCGGCTTCGCGACATGATTCTCGAAGGAATCGTCACCACAATCAGTCCGGAGGGAGAGGTCAACGTCGCGCCGATGGGGCCGGTCGTTGATGAGGGGCTGACGTCGTTCCGCCTGCGCCCGTTTCAGACCTCGACCACGTTTCGCAACCTCAAGCACAGTCGGCAGGGGGTGCTGCACATTGTCGATGATGTTCTGCTGATCGCGCGGGCGGCGATCGGAAAGCTGACTGAATGCCCGGCGACATTCGCCGCGTCGCGAGTGAACGGCCGGGTGCTAAGCGATGCGTGCCGATATTTTGAGTTTGAAGTGACAACCAGCGACGATTCGCAACTTCGCGCGGAACTCGACGTGCGAATTGTCCATCAGGCGACGCTGCGTGACTTTTGGGGGTTCAATCGGGCGAAGCACGCCGTGCTGGAGGGGGCGATTCTGGCG
The DNA here is from genome assembly GCA_026692825.1 of Planctomycetota bacterium. Classification (GTDB taxonomy): domain Bacteria; phylum Planctomycetota; class Planctomycetia; order Planctomycetales; family Planctomycetaceae; genus UBA10511. Next base: position 7,358 of record JAPLOC010000459.1, read on the forward strand.
ACCCGGCTGCACCTGGTGGGAGCCGACTCGATCTTGCCCGACTTCGCACGATTGCAGTCGGCGGTGGATAAGACCGCGGGCCCGCGGGAATTGGAAGCGTTTGAGTTGTTAAAGCACTATGTGAGCGAGCAGCGGCAGATGTAGCTGGTTACGGGAAAGCAGCCGGCAGGGTTTTGAGGTTATGTCGGAAGGACAGGAAAGAAAGAAAGAAAAAAGGGGGACAGGATGAA
>JAPLOC010000460.1:0-1907 GCA_026692825.1 Planctomycetota bacterium
CTTCGAGGCCACCGACTTCGAAATCCCCGCCCTGGAAGACGACTCGGCCTCCGAGGCGATCTCGCTCGACGATGCCGACACCGACCTGGAAAGTTCCGAGTTTGACCTCGCCATCGACGAGGACGGCGTGGTCGCCGACGACGAAAGCGCCCCCATCGTCAAACTGGTCAACCTCATGATCACCGAAGCGGTGAACATGCGTGCCAGCGATATCCACGTGGAGCCGTTCGAAGAGAAGCTGCGGATCCGTTATCGAATTGATGGCGAGCTGCTGGAACGTGACTCACCACCGCGACGCCTCCATGCGGCGGTTGTGTCGCGTATCAAGATCATGGCGAACATCGACATTTCGGAAAAACGGAAGCCCCAGGACGGTCGGATCAAGACGCGGGTGGGGGGACGGGACTTCGACTTGCGGGTGAGTCTGCTGCCGACCGGATTCGGGCAGGCGGTGGTCATGCGTATTCTGGATCGAGACAATATTAAGGTCGGGATCCGGAACCTCGGTTTCAGTGAAGAGAACTACCGGACGTTTCAAAACATCATCCGTCGTCCCAACGGCATCTTCCTGGTGACCGGCCCCACGGGATCGGGCAAGACGACCACGCTGTACAGTGCGCTCGGTGAACTGAATCGCCCTGATCGCAAGATCATCACCGCCGAGGATCCGGTCGAGTACTACCTCCCGGGGATCAATCAGGTGGAAGTGAAGCACTCCATCGGCCTGAATTTCTCCCGCATCATCCGGGCCATGTTGCGACAGGCCCCCAACGTGATTCTGGTGGGGGAAATCCGCGATACCGAGACGGCGGACATGGCTATTCAGGCTTCGTTAACTGGACACTTGGTTTTCAGTACGCTACATACGAACGATGCGCCCTCTTCTATCACACGCCTGATCGACATGGGAGTTCCCCCATTTCTGGTCGCTTCGAGCGTGATGGCGATCATGGCGCAGCGTCTGGTGCGGGTGAATTGCCCGAAGTGTGTCGGCCCCACGAAACCCGACCCGGGCGATTTGCAATACCTCGAAGTGACCGATGAGCAGATCGCGAAGGCGAAATGGCAGAAGGGAAAAGGGTGTTCATACTGCCAGCACACCGGTTATCGCGGTCGTAAGGCGGTGTTCGAACTCATGACGATGAATTCGACGCTGCGGGATATGACGTTCAAACAGGAGCCTGCTCAAAACATCCGCAGACAAGCCCAGATGCTGGGGATGAAAACCCTGGTCCAGGATGCGTTAGACAAGGCCGTGCTTGGACTTACGACAGTTCAAGAGGTGCTGCAACTGCACCGCGGCGGTCACTGAGACGTGCCAGTGCGGATTGTGCCGGGGTTTTGCCGAATTCCGGTCCTCCGCGAGCCTGCTGGACAGCCAAACGCCAGGTGGGTCGTAAGAAATTCCCATCGAGCGACATTGATCGGAAGAGTGCCCCTGAATATCGGGAAGTTTTGATGCCGCGACTGCTGCAATTTGCTTCGGAGTCAGTTTGATTCAAATTGCCGCACACGCAGTCGGCACGAGTCGGAATGTCTGAGGTGCAGTGATTGAGGCGCGGGGAACGATTCCCGCGAAATGCGATTACGAAGATTTCGTGTACTCCGCAAACGAATTTCAAAATTTTTTGTGCGAATTGGTACCCAGGTTGGTCGGTGAGTCTTCGAACGAGATAATTCCGATGCCGGTCAGTAAGCCGGCGGGAAGTTGGAGATGCGATGAGTAGCGTTCAGATCGACAAACTGTTGCAGACGGTGGTCAACAACAAGGCCAGCGACTTGCACATTACCACGGGCCAGCCCCCGGTGATCCGGGCCGGCGGGCGGATGCTGCGTCTCGAGACCAAGTCGCTCGAAGCCGAAGACACCGTCTCGTTGATGAAGTCGATCACCCCCGAACGCAACCA
>JAPLOC010000460.1:1956-4947 GCA_026692825.1 Planctomycetota bacterium
AACCAGCAAGAGTTGCAAGAAAAAGGAGGGACCGACTTCGGGTTCGCCTTTGGAGAGCAAGCCCGGTTCCGTGTCGCCGTCTTTAAACAGAAGGGGTGTGTCGGTCTCGTACTTCGGCGGATTCCCAACGAGTTCCTGTCGTTCGAAGTGCTGGGGCTTCCCCCGGTCATCGCCGACCTGATCACGCGACCCCGCGGACTGATGCTGGTGACCGGCCCGACCGGGTCAGGCAAGACGACCAGTCTCGCCAGTATGATCAACCACATCAACGACACCGAAGATCGGCACATCATCACCCTCGAAGACCCGATCGAGTACTACCACAAGCATAAGAAGTCGACGATCTGTCAGCGCGAGGTGGGGGTCGACGTTCACTCGTTTTCCGAAGGGTTGCGGCGGGCGTTGCGTATGGATCCCGACGTCATCCTCGTCGGTGAAATGCGAGACCTCGAAACGATTCAGTCGGCGATCACCGCGGCCGAAACGGGACACTTGGTGTTCGGAACGCTGCACACCTCGGGTGCGGAAGGAACGGTCAACCGTATTATTGACGCCTTCCCGACCAACCAGCAGGAACAGGTTCGCGTGCAGTTGGCGACCGCGATCATCGGGGTGTTGAGTCAGTCGCTGGTCCCGAAGAAGACCAAGGGGGTGGTCGCCGCCTATGAGATGCTGGTGGTCACGTCGGCGATCGCGAACCTGATTCGTGAAAACAAGACCTACCGTATTCCGTCGAGCATTCAGACGGGGAAGAAATACGGGATGCAACTGATGGATGACGCGCTGTTCAACCTCTGGAAGAACGGCATTTGTGAAGAGAAGGAAGTGATCGTCCGTTCGATCAACCCCGGCGAACTGCGACTGAAGATCACGAAGGCGAAACAGGGGGTCTTCGACGAAGAGGAAGAAGAAGACGACGAATGATCGGCCGCCCGAACCGGCGACTGACACGAACTCTCGAACTCACAACACAGACCGCGAATTTAGCAACGCGGACAATTCACACCGCTGCCTGAAGGTCGCGGCTTCAATACACAGCGGGAAGGCGAGCGACACATGGCGAAACGGCGCCTGGGCCAGATCCTGGTGGATCTGGGCTATATCAACGAAGACCAGTTGTGGGACGTGCTCGAAGAGCAGAAGAAGTCTCCCGGCGAGGTCATCGGCCAAGTCGCGGTGCGTATCGGTCTGGTGACCGAGGCGCAGCTCAGCGAGGCGCTCGCCGAGCAGTGGGGGATGCAGGTCATCAACCTCAAAGAGACCACCATTCCGCCCAAGGTGCTGGAACTGGTCCCCGAGACGATGGCCAGCATCTATAAAATCATGCCGGTGTCGCTCAAGAACAACGTTCTGACGGTGGCGATGGCCGACCCGCAGAACATCGCGGCTCTCGACGACCTGCGGAACTTTCTGGGATACGACGTGCGCGGGGCGGTCGCCAGCCCGGCGGATGTCCAGGCGGCGATCGAGCGGTACTACGCCGACCGTCAGGAAAGTATCGAAGACGTCATCAGCAGCCTCGAACTCGATGAAGATGACGACGCAAATCAAGGTGGATACGACCTCTCCTCCATTGAGGAAATGGCCGACGCCGCCCCGATTCGCAAGCTGTTGAACATGGTGCTGCTGCTGGCGATCAAAGACCAGGCGAGCGACATTCACCTCGAACCGTTCGAAGACGAATTCAAGATTCGTGTGCGGGCCGACGGGGTGTTGTTCGAGATGGTCCCGCCCCCCCGGCATCTGGCGAACGCCATCGTCAGCCGGGTGAAGATTATGGCGAACCTCGATATCGCCGAGCGGCGGTTGCCGCAGGACGGTCGTATCGAACTCAACGTCGGCGGGAACTCAGTCGACTTGCGGGTGAGCGTACTCCCGACCCTGTTTGGCGAATCGGTCGTCATGCGAGTGCTGGACCGGACGGTGGTTCAGCTCGACCTGAACAAGATCGGCATGGATCCGTCGACGCTGGCGAAGTTCCGGACGATTGTGCATCGCCCCAACGGGATCATTCTGGTGACCGGTCCGACCGGTTCCGGAAAGACGACTACGTTGTACTCGGTGCTGAACGAGATGAACGAGGTGACGACCAAGATCATCACCACCGAAGACCCTGTCGAATACGAAATTTACGGCCTGGTTCAGGTACCCGTGAATCCCGACATTGAAGTGACGTTCGCGAACGTGCTGCGGGCGATCCTCCGGCATGACCCCGACATCATTCTGGTCGGCGAGATCCGCGATTACGAGACCGCCGAGATCGCGATTCAAAGCGCCCTCACGGGACACGTGGTGTTCAGCACGCTGCACACCAACGACGCCCCGACGGCGATCACGCGGTTGCGCGACATGGGGGTGCCTCCGTTCCTCATCACCGCGACGGTGGAAGCGGTGCTGGCGCAGCGACTGGTGCGAAAGATTTGCGTCGAGTGCCGCACGCAGTTCGAGCCCAGCGACGAGTTGCTGATGGAACTGCAACTTCCGTTGGCGCAAGCGCGAAAATACAAGTTCTACTACGGCAAGGGATGCCAGCGGTGCAACAACACCGGGTACAAGGGACGTACCGGGATCCATGAACTGATCGACGTGAACGACGACATTCGGGACTTGGTGACGGGTGAAGCGTCGGTCGACGACATTCGCAACCTGTCGCGCGCCCAGGGAATGACCAGCCTGCGAGAATCGGGCCTGAAACTCATCTTCGACGGCGTAACAACCATTGACGAAGTCGTCCGCGAAACCGTCACCGAAGGCTTCGACTAAAACTCGTCGCTTTTCATCCTTCATCCTTCTGCCTTCATCCTTCCTTTAGTTTCCCCTTTCTGCCTGCGATTTCCGGGAGAGTCTGATGCCGGTTTATCAATACGAAGCGATGGACGCCACGACAGGGGCGGAAGTCAAGGACACGGTTGACGCCCCCACCGAGGCGGAAGCCCAGGCGCTGGTGCGTCAGAAGGGCTTGTTTGTCACCCGCATCCAGGAGAAGGGGCG
>JAPLOC010000460.1:5001-5874 GCA_026692825.1 Planctomycetota bacterium
CCTTCAGTATGGGGGGAGTCAGCGCGAAAAAGCTCTGTACTTTCACCCGACAGCTTTCAACACTTCAGGACGCGGGGCTGCCGATTTTGCGGAGCCTGCGGATTCTGGAAGGCCAGTCGAAGCCGGGCGCGCTGAAGAACGCGTTGATCGACGTCATCGACGACGTCGAATCGGGGAACACGCTGTCGGAAGCGATGGCGAAGCAGCCCAAGGCGTTCGACAACCTGTATGTGAACATGGTGAAGGCGGGTGAGGCGGGTGGTGCGCTGGAAGTGATTTTGCAGCGACTCGCCGAGTTCAAGGAACGTGCCCAGAGTCTGAAGCGGAAGGTCCAGGGTGCGATGATTTACCCGGTCGCCGTCATTTTGGTGGCGACGGGGATCGTGACGTTCATCATGATCTGGATCATTCCGAAGTTCAAAGCGATTTTCGATGGCTTCGACCTGACGCTGCCAGCGGTGACGGTGGCGCTGATCGAGTCGAGCAACTTCGTGGTCAACTACTGGTACCTGCTCCCGACGGTGCCGATCGCGTTCGTGCTGATGATCAAACTGATCAAAAAGAACAAGACGGGGGCGTACGTCATTGACTGGTTATCGCTGAGAATTCCCTTGTTGGGAAAGATCATCGAGAAGAGTACGGTCGCCAGAACGGCACGAACTCTGGGGACGCTGATCGCCTCGGGTGTGCCAATTCTGGAGGCGCTGGTGATCGCCCGCGACACGTCGGGGAACCAGGTGTTTGTGAGGGCGTACCAGCACATTCACCAGGCGATTCGCGAGGGGGAATCGATCGCGGTACCGCTGAAGGAGACGCGGGTGGTCGACGACATGGTGGTGAACATGGTCGACGTCGGTGAAGAGACTGGTGCTC
>JAPLOC010000461.1:0-2242 GCA_026692825.1 Planctomycetota bacterium
GTCTCGGCAATGATCGCGACTTGAGAAGAGTAGATGGAGGAACTCGCCTGACTTCCACTGGTGTTCGCCGAGCTGTAGGAGGCGGTTGTCGTTGTTTGCTTCGTAGGCAGAATCGGAAGGTAACCCTGGTCGCCGTCCCCCGTACTGGTACTGATTTTATAGACCCCGCTCGGTCCATTCGCCCGCTTGGACCAATTGGCGTTGGTCGCCGTCGAATCGTCCCCTCCCGTGTTGTCAAATGGAACACTGTCACCCACAAACACCGTGCTGTTGTTGTTGGGGGCTGTGTTCCCCGCCACGCCATAAAGGGCTTTATCGAACGCGTCGCTGGACAGCGACCCAGACGAATTGAAGATCGCGTTCGCCGCATAGGAGACTGCGATGTCTGCGGAGGGTATTCCATACGCGGGATTCCCTCCCGGCCAGATCATATCGCCGCTCCATTCGGAATACGGATTTCCCCCGGCGAAATAGGTTCCGTCCGGAATCTGGATGACCGTCACCCCTTGAGGCGACGAGATGTTGACCCGATTTGCATAAATGGTCGCCGACTGCGCGAAGGAACCGTCTTCGTTGGTGATCGACACGGTGCCACCGAGGTTCACGATGTTTCCGGTGAGGAACAGCGCGGGGCCATACGCCGAGTCCCCCACGGGACCGGTATACGTCTGCTGGACGGTAATTGTTGGTGCCCTTCCCGGTGTCACCCGGGTGAGACCAATCCCCGACAGGTTGGTCACCGTTTGACTCTGGGTGTTGTAATAGATGTATCCCCCCGGGATGTTGGGGATCTCCATGGACCCCAGCAGCACGTAGTCGGGACTGGAGTTGGTCACGGTGATAGTCGGACCGCCATAGGCGGTGATCGATCCCGATCCCGACAAGGAGTCTCCGTTGATCGAGACCGTGCCCCCCGAGGCGAACAGGCTGCCGAGTGTCACCGCCCCCACCGGTTTGGCATCGCTGGAGACGCCACTCGTCAGCAGGGCGGCGGCCGATCCCGTGAACTGCTCTCCGACATAGTCCGCCGGCAGAAAATCGGGGGTGAAGGTATCGTCGCGACCGGGGCGCAAGGCCGCCGGTCCGCTGGCGGTGACGGTGATCGTGGAACTGAACCCGTCGCCGCCGGTTCGGTCGTTGGGAATGCTGACCGTTACCTCATGAAACACACCCGCGGCAATCGTCCCATTGAGCGTGACCGACTCGGTAGCGACCCCCACCACGGCTTGTACGCTGGGTTCGGCATTGGAGTTGTTCCACGATTTCGTCGTTGATTCGATGCCATTCAAAAGTCCCGATTCGGCACTGACGACCACGTTCTGGCCGCTCTGGATGGAAGTACCATCCGCGACCGTCACCGTGGTCTGACTCTTGATGCTGGCCGTCGCGTCAGCCGTGGGGATGTCGACGACGCCATACGAGTAGGCCTGGGCATCGGCTTCGACCGTCAGAATTGTCTGACCAGTCCCTCGCGGACCATTGCCGGCCGACAGCACCACATCGCCGAACGCGGTCAGTTGCGTATCGGATCCAATCGCGACTGTCTGGTCGGTTTCAATCTTCGCAGTCGCGTGGGCATCGGCGCTCCCCGCCAGTCCCCCACTGTTGGCGTGCGACAGCGCATGCACGTCGACTGTGCTGGCGGTTCCCACTCCGATGTCGCCCCACGACGTGAGGATCACCGAATCGCCGATTTCCAGGTCGTTTGTCAACGTGCCGGTGATTGTCGAATTGGTACCTCCCCCCTCAATGAGTCCCCCCGTCGACAGCAGCACCTGGTCGTTGGCGGACAGCGTGCTGGTCGCAGCGAGTTCAATTCCCCCGGGCTTCTGGACCGGATCGACGCCCGAGGTGATTGATACGGAATCTTCGATTGTCAGTTTGGCCGCTCCTGTCACGGTCGCCGTCATTCCCGCGGCATCCCCTGTGATTACGCCTCCCGCGCCGGCATAGGCGCTGTTGCCGTCATTCACGCTGGCGGCGTTGACGTTCGGAACTTCCGCCGTCGAATTCCGCGAACCAATTCCGACCACCCCGGTTGCGACAAACACGCTTCCGGTTCCGACCGTCGAGCTCGCGGAGGTATTGACCGTCGCATGCCCCTCCGCGCCACTCGCTCCCGCGATCGACGCGTTGATCGAGTTGACGCTGGGGGCGTAGTGACTCGTCATCTGGGCGGCGATCACCACCTCGCCCGCATGAATCGTCGAATCGCTCCCAATGGACGTCGAAACCTGCGACA
>JAPLOC010000461.1:2252-3643 GCA_026692825.1 Planctomycetota bacterium
ATGGACGTCGAAACCTGTGACATGTCCGAAGTGCTGGAAGATGCGCCATCCCCCGAGACCACTCCTCCGCTCCCCGCGATGCTGGATGCCGAATTTGTGTTTTCGGACATCGCAATCACCACCAGTCGCCCCGTTCGACCGGCGGTCGTCGAGCCGTTTTCTCCCAAAGCCGCGCTGACCGTCATGTCGGAATCGGCCTGCGTGAAATTGGCCCCCACCGCCAAAACGCCAGCGGCGACACCGGTCGCGTCGGCGGATTGCGCGGTCTGACTTGTCGCGGCAATTTCCGTGTCCCCATCCGGAAGTCGGACATTCGACCCGGTATAGGCCATGACAGTGCCACTCGTCGAGACCTCGCTGGTCGTCGAATCGACCGAGCCGAGCAGCGCGCCGACGGCGGCGATCGACGAAGCGCTCGCGAGCGAGGCACCGCTGGACGTCGGCTTTTGGATCGCCGCGATCCGCAGTGATCCCGCTTTCACTTGAGTGTTGTCCATCGCCCGCTCCCGCGACAGTGGCGCGACTGACGACAACCCCCACCGCGAAATTGAGACTTCCTGACGCGCCAATTCCCCGGGCGTCGGCGGAAACCAATTCCGTCGCGGTGATGACGGCGTTGCCCGTGACGGTGAGGTTGGCGCCCCCCTGCGTGCTGCCTGCCCACGACTGTGTGTTGGGATTGACCGTGGAACTGGCGGACGCGCCCGATGCGCCGATTAGAACCGCGCCGGCGGACGAAACGCAGGTCGGGACCGTCGCGATATCGGTGGACTGCGCGACGATCGCAAGATCTCCACCAATATGGAGTGTCACATCTCCCACAAACGCGGCCACCGTCGCGGAAGTTGTCGCCTGGGCGTCGGAAACACCAACCGCCAGTCCCGCTACGACGACACCCGTGATGTTCGACGTCGCCGAGTTCGTCGCGACCGCGGTAACTTCCAGGTCGTCGCCAGTCGGAGTTGTCAATGAGATTCCGTCGGCGATCGATGCGTTGACCGTCGGACTGATCGTCGCATGGGCGATATTGCCACTGACACCGAATGCACTCCCCAGTCCGCCATCCGCCTCCGTTGTCGCTGACTGCGTGGAAGTCGCCGAAATCGTCACGGAACCTTGCGGGGAGTAGGCGGCGGTCGCCCCTCCGCCGATTGACGCGACAACGGCCCCTCCCACCAACGAGATGGCCGACGTCCCTTCCCCGGCCAATCCACCGATTACAACGGCGATCGTCCGGGAACTAACGTCGCGGTCCGCCGACGCTCCGATCACCACGTCCCCCACATCGAGCCGACTCACACCATCCGCGATCGACGCCGTCACGGTTCCGCTGCCGTCGATACCGGTCGTTCCGACATTCGCTCGCGACAAGAACGCCCCGACGGAACCGA
>JAPLOC010000461.1:3658-8553 GCA_026692825.1 Planctomycetota bacterium
TTTGAATACTCGCTCCCGAGCCAATCGACGCGGTCATTTGCGAATTGTCGGTCGATGTCGAACTCCCACCAGCACCAGCCACCCCCAGCGCCGCCGTCAGGGAGGTCGCGACGACCTTACTCGAGATTGTGCTGTCATTGGATTGAACGCTCACCTCGACAAGCTGCCCGTTGGTCTTGACTGTCGCTTGCAGGATTTGCGCGCTCACCACATTGGAAACCGTGCTGCTTCCCAGCGAAACTCCGACCGATCCTCCAAAAATCCCGACTGCGACAGCGGCTGACCCGACCGTGGCGGTGACATCATTGGAATCCGTCGCCTCCACCAGGAGTTCGATTGAACTCTGGGTCGTTGGATCCGTGGTCGCCGTCCCATTCAAACTGACCGTCGCGCCGTGGTCGATGGATGCGGAGATCGTATTGGTAACGCTGTTTGTCGAACTGGCCCCGGCTCCCGAGAGAGACGCCGAACTCTCGGAAACCGTCACAGACGCGGCGATCGCAACACTTTCCGCCGTCGCTTTCGCCGTCGACAGGGCCTCGATCACTGCTCCACCCGCCGACGTCACGCAGGTGGAGTCGCTGCCAGATTCAGCACTCGCGCCCGTTGTCGTCTGGGGATCCGTCCCAATCGCCGCAGTGATGGTGTTTTGAATGGTATTGTCGACGATGACAGCGCCAACTGCCAAACCGAGTCCAAATCCCCCCGGAGCGACCGCCAGACTTCCCGCCCCTCCCTGAGAGATCGCGGTCGAACTGTCGGCGGCATGAACCACAATTGCGTCGACACCGGTCGCCAGCGCGGTCACGACACTGTCATCGCCGATCCTGGCAGAAATCTGATTCTGGATGCTGTTGTACGAAGCGGCCCCGGAACCAGCGGCGGCAAACGACGCGCTCGACACCGTCACGGAGATCGCCACTCCAAACGCCGTCGATTCGATCGACGCGGTGGAGTCGGCTGAAAGATCTACTTTTCCGGCCGATGCGACAGTCGAGTTGTCAATCGTCGCGCTCGTCACATTCTCAATGCTGTTGGTTGCATACCCGGCGCCAATTCCTACATCGACGGCGACAGTTCCTTCCGAGACCGCCACACCGATCGACACGCCCCCTCCGTCCGCCAGAATCGAAGCGGCATCCTCGGCGGAAAGGGTCACGTCGCCGGCGACTGTCGAAACCACAATGTCGTGATTCGACGCATCGACCCCTTGACAGCCGCTGATCATCGCGGCCACTGTGTTGGCCACGGTATTCTCCACACCCGCTCCGTAGAGGGGAAACGCCAAGCCGGGTTGCTCGCTGCTGGCGGCGACATCGAGTCCCCCGGCGACCGCCACGGCTTTGATGGAATATCCTGAATCGGGAGTCTGGGTACTTGCGTCGAGCACTAGGTCGCCCCCCGCAGTGACGGCGGAATGCAGGATGACCGCCTCGACGGTGTCGGTCACAGAATTCGCCGCCGCCGCGACGCCAATGGAAACCGCGACCGCCGCCGCTCCATCCTGGCCGGTGATCGCAGTATCGAACACACCGGTTCCCGCCCCCGCGATCACCGCCACGGTTTCGGTCGCGGTGAGACTGATGTCCTGGCCGACACCGCTGGTCACATGACTGGGACTTCCCGTCCCGGTGCCATCAGAATCCTCGATTTCCGCCAGCGTGTGATTGTTCAGGGTATTCGCGGCACCCGAACCGGCACCACTGAGCGCGATGCCGGCCCCCTTGCCACTGGCCAATGCGCCCGAGACGCCCACCGCATACGCCCCCGCCGACTGCTGATTGATCGCCGACAGTTGGATGGCCCCATCCGCGACCACATCCGATCCCTGAATCAGCGCCAGGGTGTCATTCGTCACCGTGTTCAAGGCGACGGCGGCCCCGACCGTGACGGCGACGCCAACACTCCCTCCAACCGCGCCAGCAATCGACAGGCCCCCTGCGATCGACTTCAGATTCGAGTCATCCGTCGCGGACAGCGTGACTCCCGCCGAGTGTGTGGTCACGCTGGCACCGTCAGTGATCAGGGCCTGTATCGCCCCGGTCAGGGAATTGCTCGAGCCAGCTCCAGCGCCATCGACTCCGACATTGGCCGACTCGCTCCCCCCCGAATCGAACGATCCCGCCCCGGCGGCACTGACCGCTTCCAGCACGGGCGCACCGGCCGCCGCGATCGCCACACTCCCGGCAGTCACCATCGACGCGTCGATCGACGACGTCACGAGTGAACCCACCGCGTTGAAATCTGCCGATCCTCCCCCTTCGACCGAATTGACGGCGACCGCCACACCAAACGACGGCGAGACGCCCCCCTTAGTGAGTGAAAGATCGAGTGAGATCACCCCCGCGACCGCGTCCAACGAGACACTGTCCGTCGCCGTCGAATTCAGTCCCCCCGCGACAGTCACCTGGGAATTCGCGATCACCGATTCTGTATCGTGTCGCACGCTGTTGATCGCGATCGATCCACCCAGGGCGAACGTGTGCGCGCCGACTCCTCCCACCGCCACAGAGACCACCTGCGAATCGACCGGCACCTGGACTGCGAGATTCACCCCAAAACCGGTCTGTCCATTGATGGTCGCCGACGTCACGGTGGGTAGCGGAGAAGGCGGTTGATAGCCCGCCAATAGAACGAGATTTCGTCCCACAACCAGTGTGGAATCGGAGATTTCGACCAGGCAATTCCCTCCACTCCCTACGACAACGGGTACGTCTGGATCATTGGGGTCGGCGGCTTTTCCCACGTAATTGTATGCGACCGCCGCCCCGATGGACGCCAGCCCCGCGACGTCGAGCGTGCCAGCGGCCGCCACCTGCATCGTCGATTCCGCCGCCTGGACCACCAGATCCCCGACGGTTGTCACCGTGGAATTTCCGGTGATCGCCGCTGACACGGTGTTGACCGACGAATTGACCACCACCGATCCGCCGACCGCCACCTTGTCGGCTCCCGTCCCTCCCGCGGCCAGTCCGATCAGCAGAGGAGACGAATTTGCGGTGAGTGAAAGTGAGACACCGTGGGAATCGGTTCCGTTCGCGGTGACCGTCGAATCGTCGATGAAGACGTGGACGATGTTGCTGACGAAATTGTAGCCCACCGCCGCCCCAACCGCCGCCGTTCCGTTCAGCGTGACGGCGACTCCACCAACGGCCGAGACAAGATAGGAAGTATCGAAAGCCGAGAGAGTCATCGTTCCGTCGGCCGCGATTCGCGAACCGTTGGAAATGTGGGCGTCCAATGTCAATTCGACTTGATTGACCGACACACTTCCGGCGCCGGCGAAGTCGCTCTTGCCCCGGGCGACCCCCAGCGCCAGCCCGAGCGCGCCAATCGCCGTCGAGTCGGTCGCTGTCAACGTGACGTCTCCTCCCACGTGCAGCGACGTCGATTCAACATACGCCTCAATCGTGTGAATGAGTGAGATCGAGCCGATGGAGACACCCAAGCCGACACCTCCCCCGACACTCACCGCCCCCCCCAGCGCGACAAAGATCGTTTCATCGGTCGCCGTGACGCTCAAATCTCCCGAGATTGTTCCATCGGCTTGCGCGACATAAGCCGACGTGTTTCCGGTAAAGCGATCAATCGCCACCGACCCCCCAATCGCCCAACTGCCATCAATGGGCGTTCCAGAACCTGCCAGCGTCAGAGACCCGAGGTAATTGTCACGGGTGGCGGCGATTGTCACGTCTCCCGAGACATTCACCTGCGCTCCGTCCACAATCGCTTCGGTCGATCCCGTCAGTTGGACTTCGCTGTACGAACCTGCCAAACCCGAGTTTTTGAAACTCGCTCCGGTCCCCTCGTCCGTGATGGAGGCCGACGCATAGCCCCCATTGAATCCCACCAGAGTGGTCGAGTCCTTCGCGGTAAGTGAGAGCGCCCCGGTCGTGAAGGATCCCGCGTCGTTGATCGCGGCACGGGTCGTGTCGTCGAGTTTCTGGTAGGAGGCGTCGCCTGAAATCCCAATTCCCCACGACGCGAAGTTGGGAGCCAGTCCGTCGATCGCATCGCCTCCGCCACCCCCCGCGCCTCCGCCCCCTCCTGCGTCGGTTCCCGCCCCTGCCAGTCCTCCCGCCAGACACAGCGCCACGACCGCGCCGTCATTCGTCGCCGTGGCCGCTACGGTTCCCGCAACGTCCCACGACGAACCCCAAGGAGATTGCACACCCGTCAAATCCCCCAAGATCGCTTCGGTGTCGCGCGTCACTTTGTGCAGCACACCGCTTAGACCGATTCCCAGGTTAGACCCCTTGAACACTCCTCCCGCAATTCCGACCAGCAAAACCGTATCATCGGCAGTCACGGTGACTTCGCCGGTCGTGGCGGGGCGGCTTGCGACAACCGTTCCGCTCGCGATCTGCGCGATGGTTTTCGTGTCCGCGATGAAGGACGCGAATGTTCCCGACAGTCCCGACTCTCCCCCGGAACCAATTCCGCGTGATGTGGTCGCCCCGGAACCCGTACTTCCCAATCCGCCGGATGTTCCGATGGTCGCGTTGACGACATTCTGGTCGGCGTCGACGGTGAATCCATCCTGTCCAAAACGAACCTCAGCCGCCAAGCCGGCAAGAGTCTGGTTCGAACCACTTCCCCCATCGCTCAGATCGATTGAAATCCCCGCGAGCGCATTGGCGTAACTGGACGCCAGCCCACAGCGTGTAGAGTCATTCGGATCGACAACTGCGAAATAGACCTGTCCACTGACCAGCCCACCGATCGCAGTTCCACCCTCTGCGTCATACACCAGTGCCGCGCCGGTGACGACCGGAATTCCGAAAGTGACGCCCAGCGTATTCGCCGTCAGATCCACATCCGAACCACCGTTAAACGTCGCCCCGCTCGCTTGAGGAACTTGCAATGTGTGGGCGGCCCCAATTCCCCCGGAAAGT
>JAPLOC010000462.1:0-4260 GCA_026692825.1 Planctomycetota bacterium
CGCGATTTCTTCCCGAGTCCGCTGAATGCACTGTTTGATGTCCCGAGCATGCTTCAGAATCTGCTGCAGCCGCTGCACGACTTCGGGATCGTGGCCGATGTACTTGTCGAGAATCCACGCGGCGTCGTTCAGCACGTCATCGACCGGTTGCGCGACTTCGCACAGAATTTTCCCGGTGTTTTCGGCCGCGGTACCGATTCGCTCGGCCGTCAGCAGATTCAGCCGATTCAAAGCGACGGCGACTTCGAGTCCGAAGAGTTCCAGGAATTGCAGATCCTGCTGCGAAAACGCGCCCGGCTGACGGCTTTCGACGTTGAATGTCCCCAGAATGTGATCATGCCACTTGAGGGGGACAGTCAGCGAACTGCGCGCACCGGCCGCCCCTTTGATGTACCGCGGGTCATGTTCCGAGTCGGCACAGAGGTAGCTTTGCCCCGTCGATGCGACAAACCCGGTCACTCCATTCCCCTCGGGATGGGCCATCAGCACACGGGCGGCCGCTTCGGGGAGCATCCCGACGTTGAGCAGCGGGTGCAGCACTTTGGTCGCGGCGTCCAACAGGCGGATTTCGACCGTTTCGTACTGCAAGACACCTTCCGTGCAATTGACGATCTGCATCTTCAGCAGTTCGACCCGATTCTCCACCGACATTTCACGCAAGTCTTCAGGGGCCATATCCCCCAGTTCCAGCCCCGCTTCGAAAATGGCGCTCAATTTCCGTTGCCGCAGCGTGTCACTGGTGATATCGCGCACCATCACCACGAAGTGCGCGATCTCAGAGCCGCCTGCCCGGGTCACCGGTGTCGCGTGAACCTGCAGGTATTTGTTCTCGCCTTTTCGAAGTTGCGTTCGCGCACTGACACGCGTCTCCATCGCGGTATGAAAAGGAGTCGGGTCGGCACCCGGCAATACTGAGCTGTCGAACAGTTCCGAGTACAGCTTGCCGACCAAAGCCCCTCCAACGCCCGACAATTCCTGCAATCGACGATTGCACCACACAACGCGCAGGTTCAAGTCCAGCAGCGCCACACCGTCGTCGAGCTGCGCGAGAATTCCCCCCGAGTCGGGCAACAGACTGGCGGCGCTCAGGAGGTCGGTGTTTTCCTCCAGCAGGCACAGCCCCTCGATCCCTCCGAGCCGCAATTGTTCCAGCGCCCGCTCCATCGAATCTGCCTGAACCGCTTCGAATCGCCCATCGACCGCTCCCGCAATCGCCTTCGCAGAAGCGCCGTCCCGACTGAAGATCAAAATTTTCGGCAAGTTCGACACGGCAATTCACTCCG
This sequence comes from Planctomycetota bacterium, assembly GCA_026692825.1. Taxonomy (GTDB): domain Bacteria; phylum Planctomycetota; class Planctomycetia; order Planctomycetales; family Planctomycetaceae; genus UBA10511. The sequence goes on from JAPLOC010000462.1 coordinate 1,284, forward strand.
GTGCATGACCCAGTCCGTCGCACACTTATGCTACGGCATGGGACTGATGGTCGCAACAGGAGTTTTTGATTTGGGTTTCGATTCACGCAATTCGACCGGAAGACGCTCAATAGCATTGTCGAAACCGGTCGGCCCGGTTTCGGCATTCGCTTTCTGCACCGCCTGATCTCGCTGATAGTATCCCGTGATAGTATCATGTGATACTATCACGGCATGGCACCTCCCTTTGAAGTCACTTCCAAAGCTCAGCAGTTGCTCGCCCGCCTCGAGCGGTTGCTGGGCCGGTATGAAGGGCTGCACCAACCCGTACCGACTGCGGAATTACGTCGAAGACTGCGCGTTGAGTCCGTGCGTTCGACCGTGGCGATCGAGGGGAACACACTGAGTTCGCGACAGGTGGATGCACTCTGGCAGAGATCCGCCGATGACTCCACGGAGCAGGAGATCGTCGAAGCGCACAATGCGCTCTCCGCTTACGAACAACTGCCGCGCTGGAACCCGGCCAATTCAAAGGATCTCCTCGAGGGACATCGCGTCATGATGGCCGGGTTGCTGTCTCATCCCGGTCGCTGGCGGCGCGGGAACGTCGGGGTGATGTCGAACGGTCGCGTGGCCCACATCGCCCCTCCCGCGAATCGGGTCGCTGGCTTGATCAATGAGTTGGCCGAGTTCATTCGTGAGAGCGACGCCGTTCACCCGGCGGTGCTGTCCGCAGTCGTCCATTATGAACTCGAATTCATTCATCCGTTCGAAGACGGTAACGGCCGGATGGGTCGGCTGTGGCACACATTGATTCTGTCCCGCTATCACTTGCTGTTCCAATTTGTCCCAGTGGAATCGGTCTTTTTCGAGCGTCGGCCTCAGTATTTCGCCGCTCTGCGTGAGTCGGACCGCCAGGGAAAATCGACCACATTCGTCGAATTCGCGTTGCAGTCGACTGTCGATGCGGTCGCCAAAACCCTCGATCAGATCGCACTCTCGCCCGTGACGGTGGAAAGCCGGATCAACACCGCTCGCAGTCACTTTGGAATGAACGATTTCATCCGCCGGGATTATCTGGCGATCTTTCCCAAGCTCTCCACCGCGACCGCGAGCCGGGATCTGAAGTGGGGAGTAGACCAGGGAATCCTGGTGGCAATTGGAGAGTTTTCGCAGACGCGGTATCGATTCCGATAAACCGGACATGGGAATGACAACGGACCCCGTTCCGAGCGAACGCTCGCAGCGGGGTCCGGTGAAATGCGATTGCCGCTGGCCGGTCTCCACCGGTTACGAAGATTCCACGGGTGTCTTTTTGGATCCGGTCGTGGAATCCGAGCGGGAGGATTCCGGGAGATCTCGCGCCGCCAGCAGGTCTGTCAACAGTCCGCCGCGATGGGGAACCAACGTCAGTTTCGTCTTGCAGTCCAGCAGTTTCTGAGTTTCCAGAATCGTGAACATGGCGTCCGACGTTTCCGGTTCCTGGCAGATTCGGCGGAGCGCTTCACCCACCAGTTCCGGACGGATCGCCGCCGCTTTGGCGAATTCAATCGCCGCCTTCCTGTCGGCGGTGCTGGTGATGATGCTCACTTGATTGGCACCATCCTGCTTGATCGCCGACGTGACCTGGCGCAATCGATTGACCACCTTGCTTTCAATCTGGTGGATCATCTCGGATCATCTCACGATCCCGGAAGTGGACCTTTCGAATGTATACGGAACCGAGCCGGTAACCCCACTCATGGGACTTGGGCGAAACCTCTTCTCGAACCGTGGAACTCATGCCGTGGCGATTCACCATCATGTTCGCGAGCGGCAGGTTGCTGAGACAGCGAACCGTGGAGTTTCCCACATTGGCGGCGAGTGATCCTCGAGGATCCATATTCTTAAACAGAAACGCGACGGGATCACTGATGAACATCTCGTACCAGATCCCGATTCCCATGGGAGCCCCTTCTTCCGAATTCACGGGGGCGCTTCGCAAGTAGACCTGATCGAGCCGCAGATCGATCACGTAACACTTCCCAAAGGAATTGACAATCAGCGCCTTCCATCCCAGCAGGGGCCACAGGAAGTGCAGGCCAGGTTCTTCAATCGTGGTCAGAACCTCTCCAAACAGCACATAGACATGACAGCGGCGCTCGTTGACGATCGTAAACACCCCCAGGAGGCGTGCCACGCTCAAGGTGAGGGGAACAATCAGAAACGACGCGAACAACGTGATGACAAACGCCAGAAACGCATTCATGAATTCACCTCGACAAAAGCCCGTTCCGATCGACCAAACAGTGACATCCGAACATTTCTCACATACGCCGCCAGCACACCCGGACCGCTGTTCTTCAGTGTCTCCAACTGAGTCGCCATGCGATCAAGCGGTTCAATCTCCGCCTGAGCTTTGAGCGTCTCAATCTCGACGGCCCGTTTCGACTGGACAATCTTCTGGTCGGCGGCAGCCTGTGCCAAGCTGATATCCGACGAAACCTGGTTGTGCGCGGTGTTGATCGCCGCCAGGGCCGACTCGACCTCGGCTGGCGGATCGATGCCAGTGATCAAAGAGGCATCAAGGACCATGCCGTAGCGGGCGGCCGAAGATCGACACTCCTGGTCCATGTGTTCGTTGAGATCACGCAGGTTCTTCCGCAGATCGTTGATCGAGACTCCGTAATTCACTCCCCCGTCGGAACCGACGTTGTCGCCCACATTCGCGACCAAAGGCGCGGGGGGAGATTCAAAATTCGCAATCCTTTCCCGCAAAACCGACACGAAGTAGCCCATCACGTGCGAAATGGGACGCTTGACCCCGAACAGGTACGCATACAAATTGGCGTCCGAAACGCCGTACCGAATCTGGCCGGTCAGGCCAATATTGAGCTGATCCTTCGTGACCGCCTCCAGAATCGTGCCATCGGAGTTGGCCCCAGAATCATCCGGATCGTGGGCCATATTGATGGTCGCGGTGGCGATCGAGACCCGATGCACGGTCTGCCAGGGCCAC
>JAPLOC010000462.1:4268-11948 GCA_026692825.1 Planctomycetota bacterium
AGCGTCGGCGATCGGAAGGTCCAGGGTCGTCGCGTTGCGCAACCGGTCCGCCCTTCCAAACGTCGTGATCACCGCCCGTTGATTCTGATCAATGACGTAAATGCCAGCCAACAGATACCGAATCAGAAACCAAACCACAAAGCCGAAAACACACCCCAGCGTAATGTCCATTCGCCTCACCTCACTGTCAAAGTGTCGATAGTGCGCTCCCCGTCAGTCAGGGAATCCTCGCTTGGTACTGGCAATGGGAACGGCTGTATCCCCGAAACAGATCATCGAATATCGATTTCCTTGCCGGATTTTCGCGGCTCATTCACAATTTCGGTAACAGCCGACCTGTCTGCACATTCAGAAATGTCTATCAACTCTCACTAACCGGTCCGATTGGCATGTCGCAACCAGCCGGCATCCTGCGCGCGACCCGTGCGGCGGAAGCGTTCCACACCGGGTTTGTCTGCGACGGTTTTTCAGCCGGTGTCGATTCTATGCGTGGCTCGTCTCACAACGATCCTGCCCGAATTGTCACCCATGACCCCTCGCATGACACTCCTGCCGCCGACTTTGCGCTCGCTTCGCCGCCGGTCCCGGTTGCGAACCACTCTGGCATGGCTGATCGTCGCTCTGTGTGCCCTTCCGCTGGCATGCGCACCGACCGGTCAGACTCCCTTGGTCATGGTGACCGACGATGCGATTCCGCCGCAAGCGGTCATCGTCCCGGGTTGTGCCGAGTGGACTGACTCGGGGATCGATCTCGTGGCCGGCCAAGCGGTTACAGTGACCGCCGGTGGGCGGATCCAGATTGGCAAACTGACCCCTACGACCGAGGTGACCGAGCGAGACGTCGGTCCGGAGGGAACCTTCCTGTATTCCGACTCCCTCCAGGGGCGCGAATTCCCCCTCCCCGCCGCCGGCTCCGGTCCCGCCCCGTGCTTTTGCCTGATCGGAAAAGTCGGCCAGGGCCGTCCATTCTTCCTGGGCAAGTCTCGAAGTTTCACCGCCGAGCAGACCGGCCGGTTCTACCTGGGAATCAACGACTACCAGGTCTTCGGAAACCAAGGACACTTTTTCGTCGACGTCAGCCTGCCGACCGACGTGCAGCCTGCTGAGTACCGCACACAAGTTCCCGTCTCCGCGCAGGGAGGCGGGCCGGCCGAAGGTTGCAGCGTCGTGGTCTTTTACATTGACGGCCTCCGCCCCGACGTGGTCGAAGAGATGGCCGCCATGGGACACATTCCCAACCTCAAACGACATTTCGTCGACGGCGGGACACATCTGTGCAACGCGTTCACCGCGTTTCCCTCCGATACCATCACTTCGAACGGCACCATGTGGACCGGCTGCTTCTCTGACCGCCACGGTCTCAAAGGACAAGTCCGCTTCAGTCGCCATCGCCGAAACTCCGACTCGTTCCTCGAACCGATGGGACCTGGCCGCAGCTCCCGGCAACTCGCCCCGCGCGGAATTGACAAGCTGCTGCACGACGGCGAGGCGGCGACCGTGCGGACGTTGCAGGGAGACGAAGCGGAACAGCACTGGCGCGGAACACAGGCCAGTTCCACCCCCGCCATCTACGACCACCTTCAGGAAGATGGCTCCGACTGGGCGACGGGCATTCTTCCGATCATGACGCAATCCCCGCCGATGCTGTGGACCCGCAGCCTGGCGCGGTGCCTCCCCTACCTCCAAGCTCAGGAAGCGTGGCGGTACATCGACGACGCCAACACCCACTACGCGCTCCGTCATCTGATCGCCGAGCAGCGCCGCGTCACCGTGATCTGGCTCCCGGAGACCGATTCGGTCAGCCACAAGGAGTGTCGCGGACAGTTTGGCAGCACCCGCAGGACCATCGCCCGGGCCGATCGCCTCGTGGGTGACGTGACCGCGGCGCTGGCCGCTCAGGGACGTCTGGAATGCACGTATCTGGTGCTGGTCAGTGACCACGGTCACCTGGGGGGACAGACCACCCACCTGGCGCGGTTCGATATCGCCCACGAGGTCTTCTTCCATCCTCGCGAGATCAATCGATCGCACGAATGGGTCGGCGGTGGTTTGGGAATGTCCGTTCGCCAGCATCGATTCTCCAACTTCCATAAAGGAGACACCAATCGCCAGTTTGCCTTTGTTGATGGCGATTCGGACGGAACGGCACGCATCTTTCTCCCACGGTGCGATTATCGATCGGGGAATTGGACCGGTCCCAACCGGGCGGCGGACCTCCTCGCGTATCCCGTTTCCGATACCGCGCCGTCCGTCGTCCTGCTGAAACTCTCGCCGCAGGCGATTCTGATCACCACTGCCGACCGTGGCCAGGCGGTGATCGAACGCCGACAACACGAGGATGGACGCTGGTTCTATCGCTACACACCGGTCGAAGGAGTCACGGCGACCGACGACGGTCGGGTCGCGTTCCAGGCGGTCGCACAACCCCAGGTCGATCCCCTGAAACTGCTGACTCGCGTCCGTCCCGCGTTTCTGTCGCAGTTTCACGACGAGCAGACCTGGCTGTATGTCACCGCCAGCAGTGAGTATCCCGACGCCGTCGTGACACTCACCCGGCACATGCTGTGGCAGGAGAGCATCATCGACCAGGAGCAGGAATACGCCCCCGACCTGGTGGTCACCGCGCGACATGGCTGGCTGTTCGGAACGCAGAGTACTCCCGGGACGACGCATGGCTATCCTTTGGCCGAGTCGGTTCGGGCAACCTGGTACATCTCGGGTCCGAATGTTCGCAGAGGGGCGCGGGTGCAGGCTCCCTGCCGGCTCGCCGACCTCACTCCCACGCTGCTCACACTCACCAGCACCGATTACGACATTTCGGAACTGGATGGCCGACCGTTGCGGAACATCTATGAAACCCCGACCGATCTGCCAGCCGAGGGAGTCGTGCAGACGTCGGCGGAATCGGGCGCACAGGTTCGCTCGCGTCCCCGGTATTGGCGCGATGTCGACCTGCGGGCGTGGCGAACGTTGCAATACACCCCCATCGACCCGTACGGCAATCTGCCGAGTTCGATCAACAACCCCTCCAGCGGCTGGGATCTCAACAACATCGCCTACAACGCGATGACGGTCGGTGACTGGAGCATCTTCCGACTGTTGGACGATGTCGCGTCGCCGGCGGTCCCCGGACAGACGCACATCGACGATCGGTTGGAGAAACTCGATCGGGAAGCGCCGCAACGCACGAGAAGGCCGTGGATCGGGACGGGCATTCAGGCCCTCGACATTCCCGGCACTGCGGTCGCCGACTACAGCATGACTTCCACCGGCAACCTGCACCGGGCCGACATGACGATCGACTGGATCCAAGAGCGTGGGAACCGTCTCGACAATCGGCTGGCGAACAAGCGTGGCCGCCGAGGTTCTCGACGAGACGATTCTCAACGGGGTTGAGAACAGTGTCGACGATGTGATGAACGCCTTCCGCGATGTTCCTGCGGAAGTGATGGTGGACGAGTGACGTCTTAGAACCCGTCCAGATTCAATTTCGTGGTTTGTGAAATCCTTCGGACAAACTCTTCATCCTGTCAAATTTCGTCGTGCGCACTATCGCACTCCGAACAACAACGTCCTCGGTTGATTGACGGACGGAAAGGTGGGACAGGATGAAAGGGATGAAGAGGATGGACAGGATACGGACGAACGCAGAAGGGAGTCGGCGGACTGGGATGGCGGTTGTCTGATGCGGACGAATTCACAATGGGAACCATACCATTCGCCTGCCATTTGCAAATCCTGTTCATCCCTTTCATCCTCTTCATCCTGTCAATATTCGTCCTGCGAACGATCGCACTCCGGACATTGACGTCCTCGATTGATTGACAGACTGACTGGGGCGGCAGGATGAAATGGATGGCGCTATGGGATCCAACCCTCGTTGGGGTAAATTGAACGCGAATTCGAGAGTGCCGAATGCGTCCGAAGCCTCGCTCCGGATCTACCGGCAGTCGTTTTTGGCAATTTGCCCGCAATACAAGCAACAAAAACGGGTTTGATTTTGGACCGGCACTTCGCACGGGGGTCGCGTCCGAACAATTACTTCCGTCGGGCAAGCAAACCGTTGATCACCAGCGCCACCATTAACACGACCCCCAGCAGGAACGGGCGCATCAGATCGTTGATCCCACTGATGCGATTCAGGCCATAGTGCAGCACGCTGAAGGTGACGACGCCCAGCAGCGTGCGGAGCATGCTCCCTTCGCCACCGAACAGACTGGTTCCGCCCAGGACCACGCAGGCGACCGCGTTGAGTAAAAGGTCGGCGTTCTGGTCGAGGCTCACTTTTTCCAGTCGGCCGGAATTCACCAATCCGCCGATTCCCGCCGTCAGTCCGCAGATCGCCAAGCAGGCGATCACGATCCGTTCTGTCCGGACGCCGGCGAGCCGGGCCGCCTCGCGATTTCCCCCCGTCATATAGACGTAGCGTCCAAACCGCGTATGTTTCAGGATGAAGTGTCCGACGCTCGCTCAAGGTGAGGTACCGCGCCAGTCCCAGCGCGATGTTCATCATCGCCAGCGTGATGATGAAACTGGGGAGGCGCGAGACCACCGTGAGGCAGCCCGACAAAAATCCGAACGCCACACTTGTGACGAGCGGCAACAGTATTAATAGCGAGACCGCGCCGGCACCGATCGCCCCTTTTCCCCCTGGGCCGGCGGCAAATTTCGACTCAAACAAGACGCCGCACAAACAGGCGGTCCAGAGCGCGACCGTCCCGACGGAAAGGTCGATTTCGCCGCACAACAAGACGAACGTCAGCCCGACCGAGACAATCGCCAGAACCGCCCCCTGATTCAACACCTTTTCGACCGTCACCAGCGAAAAGAAGTTGCTGGTCACCAGTCCGAAGAAGATCACCAAGACGATCAATGTCGCCAAAGGGGCGAGACTGCGCCAATCAAAGGGGGTGCGCGGAGTCGCGCCCGGTTGTTCCGTCACTTCGGTCGTACTCATTCGCGAAATCGTTCCTTACGCGTGTTTCATCAGGGTGGTCTTATCGAGCGCCACGTCAGAAAATTCGCCGGTGATGCGCCCCCGCCGCATGACTACGACGCGATCGGCATGCGCCAGAACGAGTTCCGGTTCGGTTGACGCCAACACAACGGCGGCCCCCGATTTCTTCAGGTCGGCGACCAGCCGCATCACTTCGTCTTTGGCACCGACATCCATCCCGCGGGTCGGCTCTTCCAGAACCAGCACGCGAACCGGTCCCAGCAGCCATTTCGACAGCACCACCTTTTGCTGGTTGCCCCCCGAAAGAAACCCCGCTTTGAGATCCGGATTGGGGGGGCGACATTGCACCCGAGCCAAAAGCGGCTGAACCACTTGCAACTCACGGGCGCGGGTCAGCCAGTTCCCCACGGACTTTCGCAGATGCGAAACGGTGCAGTTCTTATAGATTTCACTCGATCGGACAAGCGTCTTCGAGCGATCCCCCGCGACTAACACCACGCCCCGTTCGACGGCGCGGGGAACATTCCCCCGGGGAAGCGATTGCCCGTCAACCACAATCGAACCCTGATCGGCCGCCAAGCCGCCGGCGATTGCATGGGCCAATTCCTGATGTCCGGCTCCCACAAAGCCGTACAGCCCAAGACACTCGCCCGGCGCGACCTCCAGGCTCACATCATCAAAGAGACCGGCCCGACTCAGATTTTGAACGGCGAGTACGGGAGGAGTTGCGGTTCGCTTGGGGAGCGTGATCGCGGTTTCATAGGCCGACTCGGCTCCGTGCAAATCATGCCCCAGCATCGACTCAATGACGCCGTGTTTCGTCAGCGCGCGGGAAGGGCCGGTCGAGACTCGCCGGCCATCCTTCAAGATAGTTACCCGGTCACAGATCTCCAGCACATCTTCGATGAAGTGGCTGATGAAGACCATCGCCAGTCCCCGCGACTTCAACTGATTGAGCAACGCGAAGAGCCGGCGGGTTTCGGGGGGACTGAGTGAACTGGTTGGCTCATCGAGTATCAGAACCCGCGCGCCGCTGTGCAGCCCGCGGGCGATTTCGACAATCTGCCGAACGACAAGTGGATAGCGATCCAGCCGTTGTTTGACGTCAATCTCCTGCCCCATCTCGCGCAGGTAGGCCCGCGACTGGTCGTTCATCGTTTTCCAGTCGATCGTTCTCAGTCGGGTCTGGGGCTGGCGACCGAGGAACAGATTTTCCGCGACCGAAAGCTGCCCGATCCCCGAGAGTTCCTGATAGACCATCGCGATCCCCAGTCTCCGCGCCGCACCTGGACTCGAGAGGGCGACCTTGACCCCTTTCAGCCGAACGCTCCCTTCGTGGTCGGGAATCGCCCCCGCGAGGATCTTCATCAGCGTGCTTTTGCCGGCCCCGTTGCTGCCGACCAGCCCGTGAATCTCCCCCGGGAAGAGTTCCAGATCGACCCCATGCAGCGCGACGGCACCGCCAAACCGCTTGCCGATCGCCTCGCAGCGGAGCAACGGCTCACCCCCCTGGAGGCCAGCTTGAGCGTCGTTCAAAATGGGAGACTCACACCATGCAGTGCAACGGGTCGGCCAGGAAGAACATCGCGTCGAGAACCGATTTCTGGTCGAGCGACACCAACGGGCCGGGGGTGATGATCTCCAGCGGCACTGTCTCCGCTTTTTCCGCATTGCGGACCAGGAACTGGCCAATGACCAGCGACGTCTGGTGGATCAGGCAGACCGGATTGACCGTCGTCGCGGCCAGCTTGCGTTCTTTGACCGCCGTCAGACCTTCCTTCTGTCCATCGACCGCCGTCACCACCATGTTCTTGTGGATGGTGTTTTCGATCGCGGGAAGGCAGGCGAGTGCCATGTCATCGCTGTGGAAGAACGCGCCGGCGATCGGTGTCTGTTCCTGGGCGAGCATCGCCTCGAACGAATCGCGGGCTTTCTCCTTCTTCCAGTCGCACCACCGCACCCCGCCCCCCAGCACCTCGACGTTCGGAAACTTCTTGTGGACGTTATCAAACCCCTGACGGCGACCTTGCGCTCCGCTATGGGCGCTCAAACCGCCAATGTGAATCACTTTTCCCTTGCCGCCGATCTTCTCCATCATGTAGCGAGTGCTGCTCTCTCCCATAAAGACCTGGTCGGGAGTCACCTCGACCCAGACGCCGGTCTCACGCATCTTGTCGGCATCGACCAGCATCGTGTCCATCGAAATGACCGGGATGTTGCGTTCCTTCAACTTGCGGACCGGGGCCGCCAGCGAATCGATCTGCACCGCCTGAAAACAGCAGAAGTCCCAGTCATCTCCGGTGATGTTGTCAATCTTGTTGCGTTGCTTTTCCGGGTCGAACTCCCCGTCGAACCAGACGACTTCCACGTTCAACAGCTTGCCCCACAGTTCCGCCGTGGTTTTTCCCAGCGAACACCACGTGCTTTGCAGGCCGGCGTTCGAAAAAGCGGCCCGCAACTTTTTCTGTCCCGCGCCCTGGCCCCCACCAGCCGCCCCCCCAGGTGCCGGCCCGCTCGCCGGTTGATGACAACCCGCCAGCACTGCCGCCGCGCCGGCACCCAGCGCCATTCGTTCCAAAAATGAACGTCGATTCGAGACTTCGGGGGTCACAGGTTCGTTCATGTCTCTGTTGGGGATCGTGGAGAAACGTCAAGAGAAACCGGACCGTGGAAGACGCGCTTCCTCCACGTTCCGCCGCACCGACATGGTGACTTGCACATCA
>JAPLOC010000463.1:0-12017 GCA_026692825.1 Planctomycetota bacterium
GGGACCGCTCGCCCGCGATGGATTCATCCCTATCAGCGAGATCGAAGCGAACCCATTGCGGCTCGACAACAAAATGAAGAAAATGTACGACGAGGAAACAGCCGAAGTGCAGGAAATTCCGGTTCAGGTTCCGGTCTGGGTCGATCCGGTCGCGCGGGGCGGGACCCCAATGTGCGCCGTTCTCTCTGACGCCTACTACAAACTCGAAGGCTGGATCGCCGATCATCCCGACTGCTTTCCCCCGATCGTGGTCCACATCACCGATGGCGAGGCACAGGATGGCGACCCGATTGAATTCGCCGAGCCACTGCGGAGCCTGGCGACCACCAATGGCGAAGTGCTGCTGTTCAATTGCAGCCTGTCGATGCTGGCCGCCGACAAAATTCTGTTCCCCAGCAGTCTCGAATCGGTTCCGGAGAAACTGGCGATGGACCTGTTCAAAATGTCGAGCCCACTCCCCGAACCGATTTTTCAGCAAGCCTCAAAGGAGTTCACTCTCAGCCCGGGAGCGCGAGCGTTTGTGTTCAATGCCGACGCCGTGGCACTGGTCCAGTTCCTCGAGATGGGAACGAAGGCCCCGCCCAATCTTCGTTGATTTCTTAGGATCCCCTCGCGTCGGGTGTCCCCCGTTGTCCTCCCCAATTCGCGCCCCGTTGAGAAGAGTGTTTCCATGAGTGCGACGTCCTGTGACGGACCTGGCTGCGTGATTCTTCTGATCGAGGAATCTCAGGCGATGGCCGCTCCCGTGTGCGACGACATCAGTCGACCGGCCGGGCAATCGGCCAAACCGAAAGGAGAAGCGGTCGCGACCGCGATCAACTCCCTGCTGAAACAGCTTTCCGACGGTCCCGATTTTGACATTGCGCTCGTCGGTTACAGCACCGACGACAGTGGCCAGGCGATGGTCGATTCCCGCTGGGAAGGCGCGTTTGCCGGCCGAATCTTTGTCGCCACCCAGGACATGGCCGACAATCCCGCCGCCGTCGAGCAGCGGATCCGCAAGATTCCCGATCGCGCGAGTCTCACGGGGTTCCGCGAGGAATCGGTCGGGTTTCCCGTCTGGTATCGTTCGCGCACTCAGGGGACCGCGTCGCAAGTGCGGGCCTTTCAGCGTTGTGCCGAGTTGTTGGCGGAATGGAGTACCTCGGCCACCGGTCACCGCAGCCAGTCGGTGGTTGTCCACATTTGCGCCGGCGCGTCGGGGGATGGCAACCCTTTGAAGGTGATTGACGGGATTCGGAAAGCGTCCATCGGCGGCGAGCCGCCGCTCGTGTTTCAGATCTTGCTCAGCACCTCGAAACTCGCCCCTCCCACCGCGTACACGGGAAACCGCATGGCACTCGCCCAGGGGGCGGTGCGGGATGTCTTCGACCGCAGCAGCGAACTGCCGGTGGCCCTGGTGAACGCGATCCGCGAAGCGAAAACTCCCATCGGCAAAGCCGCCCGGGGAATGGTGTACAACGCCCGGCTGCAAGACGTGGTGCAGGTGCTGGGGTTGATCAAGACCCTGACGCGTGGCTGGCCCTCCCGACCAATTCCCGTCGCCGCTCCGGTGGCGCCCACGGTGCCAGTCGACAACGTCTTGGAGACGGTCGCGGTGGAGACCACCCCGGTGAACGCGGCAGCCGAGACGATTCTGCTCGATTCGGTCCCCGTCGAACTGGGTCAAGCCGACCTGGTCCTCGAACTCGATCCCGTCGACGACGAACCGCTGATTCTGGATGCCGCTCCCCGCGAACAGGCCGGCCTATTGGTGCTGGTTCTCGATCGGTCGCTGGGAGATCCCTACGCCCCCAACAATGAAAGCGCCCTGCAACGTCTGCAGGAACAGGCAAATGAGATTCTGGCCCAGGCCGCCAAGAAGCCGACAGGGCAAATCGAGGCGGCGATGATTTCGTACGGTCTCGACCCCACGGGAGAAGCCGACGTCCGTACCACGTTTGAAGGACAGTTGGTGGGACGTGCCTGCGTGCGCGACAACGAACTTCCCGACGGCGCTATTCGGGTCGACGTTCGAGAGGAGAATGTTCCCGACGGAATCGGGGGGTTGATGAAAATCCCGATCAAGAAGCCAATCTATTTTGAACTCGACCCCACCCCTTCGGGGGGAATGCGCGCGGGAATTCAGGCTGTGTCGGCGGTGATTGAAGATTGGTTCGCGGCGCACCCCAACGCCAATTCGCGTCCCGTGGTGGTTCATCTGACGCGTGGCTGCTCGGAGGCCGACTGTGATCCGTTCGAGGCCGCTCTGGAATCGCTGACTCGCCTGGGAGATCAGGTGCTGTTGCACCATGTGGTGGCGACCGAGGAACCACACCCCTCGGTGGCGTATCCCGTCGCCGAGGAGGAGTTGCAAACCGCATCGCTTCGAATGTTGTGTCGCCTGAGCAGTCCCTTGCTGGGAGCTACGGAACTCGCCCAGACCGGCAGTCGGAGAATCAGCACCAGTTCACGGGGGATTGTGGTGAACGCCAAACTGGATGTGCTTGTCCCCAGCCTGAGGTCCTTGGTCGCGTCTTGAAACAACTTCTGAATTCATACCGATGAAAAGCAGAGTCCTCCACACGTCGAAAGACATCGGCTACGGCGACGAGTATGACGACGCGTTTTTCGTCGACGATGCCGTGGGCCGCGTCGCGGTTGCCGACGGGGTCTCGTCGGCGTTGTTTTCGGGTGTCTGGGCTCGAATTGTCACTCGGACCCTGATCGAAAGCGGGGTCGACGCGACTGACCCGGAGGCGTTTCGCGAGTGGCTCGCCTCTGCTAGGGCCGCCTGGCTGGCCAAAGTCGATCTGCCGCGTTTGACATACACTCAACAAGAGAAACTGCGACGCGTCGGCGGAGCGTTTTGCACAGTGCTGTATGCGCAAATCGAGCCTGCCGGCCCTGGTGAAACCACGTCCAGCCGCTATCGCGCCTGGGCGCTGGGGAGCAGCTCGGCGATTGGCGACACCTGCCTGTTGCATTGGCGGGACGGGGCGTTGATCGCGAGCTTTCCTCTGACCCAGCCCGCTGAGTTTGACGCTGACCCGGCAGCACTTTGCAGTTCGCCGTCGCGACGGGATCAGGACATCGAACTGCGGCTGTTCGATCGATGTCGAGTCGTTGTGGACCATTCCCCTCGAAGAGTGGGAATTGCAGATCGAATCGCTGCGGTCCAACCGGGCGCTCAAACGCGACGATTCGACGATCGTGTTGCTGTCGCTTGGTGATCTGACTTCCCCCCTGTGTGAGGGGAATGACGAAGAATTGAGCACCGTTCACATCGCCATGCCTTCCGGTGAAGCCGACGCCCAGGAGAGTCAACCTGTTCCGCTGGTTCCCGCGAACGATCACCAGCCAGGGGAACAACCGTCTGACTCGACGCCCGACAGTGACGCGGACGAGGATTCTCCAGAGGCAACGGTTAACACGGAACCACCGATCGATCGCTCTGCCGAGCAGGTCGCCGACATCGAAAACGAATCGCCAACGCCGTGCGCCCCTTGTCCCGAAACAACAAACAGCGAGTCTGTTTAACAAGGATCTGATCCATGTCACTCGCGCGCCTGGTTTATTATTCTGCGGTCATCGCCGGCTATGCGGCGTTCGTCGCGTGGTTCCTCGCCGAGGTGATCGGCCGAACCGGAGCATTTGGCGAAACCATGGTGCTGGCGATCACCGGAGTCCTCGTGGGCGCGGGGATCGGCGGGAGTTTGAACGCCGTCTCGGGAATGTCGAACGGCCAATGGGCTCAACTGGTACGCCGCGTGATTCCGGGTCTGGTGGCCGGCAGCATTGGCGGGTTGATCGGGGCGTTCGTGGGAAATGAACTCTTCCGGCTTCTCAACCTCCCACGCGCGTTCGGTTGGATGATCATGGGAATGGGAATTGGTGCGGTCGAAGGAATCTACGATCGATCTTCCAGCAAACTGCGGAACGGTTTGATTGGCGGGGCGCTGGGAGGGTTGGTGGGGGGCTTTCTGTTCGACCCGCTTCAGTCGCTGTTACAGTCGGGGTCGGGAATCGCGAGCCGGTCGACGGCGTTCGTGATTTTGGGTATGTGCATCGGCGCACTCATCGGGCTGGCCCAGGTCGTGCTGAAAGAGGCCTGGCTCACCGTGGAAGATGGTTACCGCACTGGACGACAATTGATCCTCAGCGGGCAGGAAACCTTTCTCGGCCGTTCCGACGCGCTGCCTCTCCCGTTTTTGGGGCCATCGAACCAGGATCTCGAACCCAAACATGTGAAGATCTCGCGTTCCGCCGATGGCCGATACACCCTCGAAGATCTCGGGACGAAATCGGGCACGCGTGTGAATCTGGTGCCCGTCAATGCTCCCGTAGTGTTGAACAGCGGCGATGTGATCAGGCTGGGATCGAATCGGGTCCGTTTCAATGAACGAACCCGCCAACGGGGAGAGGAAGCGAAAGCGCCGGCTCCCGAGTTGAAAGTGCCGATGGCCGTGCCCCCGAAAAAGAAGTCACCCCAAATCGGCGGTGGCTCCGTCCCTCAACCACCGCAATTCCCTCTCGCCGTACCAACCACACCCGCCCCATCCAACCCGCAACCGCCGCAATTCCCCACCGCGTCTCCCGAGCAGGTGACCCGTCCCTTCGCGGCCCCCACGTATAATCCGTCCCCGCCTGCTCCCTCGTCTGGCGAACCGGCGACTCTCGCGGTGCCAGTTCACCGCCCCCCGGGATTGACCCCTCCGCCGCTCAAACCTCCTCCGATCAAGCCCCCCCCGGTCAAACCACCGATGGCCGGCGCGCCGCCGACCGTTCCTCAACCTGCGGTCCCCTCGGCGCAGGTGCCACCACCGGGGTCTCCGCCACCAGGGGCGGGGGGAACGCCAGCCAACAAGCCGCCGCTCAAACCCCCGCCGTTGAAACCCCCTCCGATGAAGAAATGATTCCGTCTGTCCTTTAGATTCCATTCGCCCTGTCAGAGAGAGTTTGGTGCGATGACCGCTCGACGAATTCTCATCGACACCGCATTTCTGTGTGGCTTGCCGGTGTTATTGGCAATGGTGTTCTATTCGGATCGACTCCTGTCGAATAGTGACCCGCCACGGGGGTCAACGATGCTGGATTCCGTCTCGTCCTCCGCCCCGGCGGCCGGAGACGAGACTCCCGCGTCCGCGGACGAATCGCCATCGGCCGTGCAAGACGAACCCGTTCTTTCAAACGTCGACCGCGAGTCGGCCGCTCCTCAACAACCGATTGCCGCCGGGTCGGAAAGCGCGTTCGAACCGCCGACAACCGCCGTCAAACAGCCGGCATTTGAAGTGGTCGCCGCGCGCAAGACGCCCGCCCCCGAGCAGGTCGTGCAGTTTTTTTCGATCAAAGACCGCGCCGAATCGGTGGTCTTCGTCGTCGACTGTTCCAGCAGCATGGCCGGACCGCGCTTCGCGCACGCCCGCCTGGAACTCGCGCAGGCGGTCGTTCGGTTGCGAACCGACCAACAGGTATTTGTCGTATTTTTCAATCAGGGTGAAGTCCCGTTATTTTCCGATCGTCGCGGCGCGCGGATGGAATCGGCCTCGCTGGGATACAAATGCGATGTTGTTGAAGAAATGCGCAAAATCCGAGCGTTTGGGGGAACGAATCCCGAACCGTCGATGCGCACCGCCATCGGCCTGAATCCCGATGTGATCTATCTGCTGAGTGATGGCGAGTTCAATGAACTCTCTCCAGACACCATGGCGAGGTTGGCCAATCAAAAGATCAAAGTGCATACAATTCTCTTCGAGAATCTCAACGGTGGAAATACACTCAAACGAATCGCCGACCGGACGGGTGGAACGTTCACTCGCGCGACCATGGAAAAAGGACGAGATCTTTCCGATGCGAATTGGATCAATTCACTGAAGAAAAAAGCGGGTAGTGTGGTCGCGGCCATGCTCGAGATTCGCGGCGAGAGCCGGGCTCACGCGGCTCGTCTGGCCAAAGCCTCCGCCGACGACGTCGCCCTGGCGCTCGACTCGAGCGATCTGGCGCTGCGCCTGGGAGCGCTCAACGCCGTTTTTCTCCGTCGCCTGCCGCTTTTCGATCCGCTCCTGGCGGCACTTGCCGATCCGCACGAATTGATTCGTTCGGAAGCGCACGCCGCGCTCATGGCACTGGCCGACAATCGCGACTACGGTTCCGTGACAGGCGTTTCCGCCGGTCAGCAGGCCGCTGCGATTCTCGCCTGGCGAAATTGGGTTGAACAAGCCAAACTGCGAAACGCCAGCGCACTTGAGGCCAAGAGTCTGGCGACGGCTTCGGAAGACAAACTGATCCAGGCGTGGGAGTCGACCGAATTGCCCGTCCGCTGGGGGGCGCTAATGGCCATTCGATCTCGCAAATTGCGCATGTATGAAACGCTGCTCGCGGCCGTGTCGGCGGCCGAAGATTCACTTGCCGCCGAGGCCCATGCGGCTCTCGTCGCCCTCGCCGATGGTCACGACCAGGGACCAGTGGTCGGCACAACCGTCGATCAACGAGCGACCGCCATCGCGGCCTGGCGGAACTGGAGTGTGCTAGCGATTCTGCGGCGTGATTTCTCCAAACTCCCCGGTAGTGAACTTGTGCTGTTGATGGCTGACCCCGACCCGGCCAGACGAACGGTCGCCGTCGCCGAGTTCCTCTCCCGAAAGTCGAAGGATCACGTCCCACTGATTCCCCTGCTGGCGGATGAAGTCCCCGAGATTCGTCGCCTTGCTGGCGAAGCGCTGTTCGAATTCACTACGGGCAAAGGATTGGGACCGTCCCTTCCTTCTTCCCGATTCTTGTTCATTCCCGATCTCTGGATTCAAAATCTGGACCACGCCGATCCGCTGATCGTCGAGGAATCGCGGCAAGCGCTGTTGGCCTTCGCAGTGAAAAGCCGTCGCTCAAACGACAAAAAACGCGATGAACCTCAACCCAGCTTCCGACGCAAAGAATGGGAGGAGTGGTGGACCGCCGAAAAGGAACGCCGCGCAGACCGGGTTTTCCGCCTCGGTGAGGCGCACCTGAAGAACAAAACCTACGACGCGGCGGACGAGAAGTTTCGCGAGGTGATCGAAAAATACCCCGGCACGAAGAAAGCCGCCGCCGCCCAGCGATTGTTGACGAATCCCTGACCGTCGAATTCCACCTTAACCCCTTCTCAGCACCCGATCGTTGCGGAACGCGACGCAAGCCACAGACCAAGACTGCGACCGAAACGCTGTTGTCGAACTCCATGCCCTACCACCAGATCTACGGAACCCACTGCACCATGGCGACTGCGGCGCTGCATCGCAGCGCGGCAGCCAACCGGGGCGAGGTCTTTGAGTACAGCGCCCGTGCCGCTTCCGTCCCTCAGGCTGAAACTCACGCGTATTTCCAACGTGTCGAGCAGCGTGTTCCGTTCCAATTACCGGGGGACACGCCGGCCGCGGAGAAATTGAAACTCGACGCCCAAAATTGTCCGTGGCGTCGACTCTGTTATTTTCCCGATGTGGGAGGGAGTTCGCTCGCCGCCCAAAGCTGCTACCGCACCACCGATACCCGTGGCCGACCCGGTTCGTATTTTGTTCACGCCCTGCTCGGCCCCGCCGCGCCGGCCGACGGCGCGATTTCCGCACTGGAGTGCTTAAGACTGTCGGGATCCCCCTTCTGGGTGTCGGCGGACGACCCCGATTTCCCCTTTGATCTTCCCTCGATCGAATCGCTCTCGTCGCTCCCCGGGTTTGGCGTCTGCGTCGACGACGACCTGTTGCGGGAATTCCTGACCGCTCCCCCGACTGACGGGGTTTCTGGTCCTGTCGATTCCCAGGGGCAACCCGCCATTCCCCTCCGCTGGCGGCGTGCGAAGGTCGAAGACCGTCGACAACTGGTCTCCGATCTGTTGCACGCCCTGATGGATCTCGACCCCAGTCGTAACGAACGGGTGGTCATCGCCTGCGAACCCTCCATAGCGGCTCTGGCGTTTTATGGCGTCTTTCGCTTTCTGCCCGAGGGCGAATTCACATCGAAAGTCAGTTTTTCGACGTACGAATCACACACTGGCGCGCTCCCGGCGACGTTGAACGCCTGCTCGTTTTTCTCTCCCGGCACCGACCTGACACCCGAGGTGTACCGTGGACGGGGGTTCGCATGGAACACTTTTGGACGCGGTGGGGTCCGAAAGTTCCGCAACCCCGACCGCCGCTTTCCTGGCTGGATCGTTTCACAATTTGTGAATTCCGCCGCGGAAGTGTTTGAGAATCTGATGACAGATCTCAACGCAGTGGGCCTTCAAACCCCGGATGAATGGGACCAGGCGGCTGAACTGGATTCCCGTCTCGCCCCTTTGACGCGCGCTGGTGAACCTGTGAGATTTCAGGACACCGGAGCGGTTCGTGTTTTTGCCGGCCGACGGCTGGCCCGTGAAATTGCCGGTCAGGCTGCCCCACCTGTGGCGAAATGGGGCAAGGATCAATTTCTCGAAGTGATTGACCGGGTCGGAATCGACCCGAAATTCGAGCCCGGCAAACTGGCGACCCGGGTGTTGATGAAAAACATGCCCCCCGACGCGGGAGTCTGGCGCCGGTTTCTCGGGTTGTCGAATTTGAGTCCTTTTTACAAGGGGCTCTGGCTGGCCAGTTATATCAACTTCAAAGGAGCGCTTCCCGACAAACTTTCGATCACCTGGGACGCCAGCACTTTGGAAAAAGGGGGACCCGTCTGGCACGCCATCGCACAGATTAAAGATCCCACCCGGATCCCGGGTTTCGCCCGCGCGATTCCCCGCCCGATGCTCCCCCAGTTTCTGCAACTGGTGCAGTCGGTGGCGGCGGCACAGCGGCGTCCGGAACTATTGACCCACTGCCTGGAATTCCTCGACGTCGATTCCATTGGAATCATCTTCAATCTCCGCAAGGAAACGGAACCGCTGCGGAAATCGATTGAAGCGATCTCTCCCCCTTCCGAAGAACGACTGACACCCATCTTTCGCAAACTCGCGGACGAGATCTGGAGCGACCCCGCCCGTTTCGACGACCGCTTCGACTCCCTCTACGCAGGCCAAAACTACCTGGATGACCCGTCGAAACGCCGGCTGCAATCGGCGCAGACGCTGAGAACAGCCCTCCGCGAAGTCGCGGCGATTCCCGGGCTGCTCGCCCCCCCACTGTCTGTCGAATTGTCTCCCGTCGGTCTCGCAGCCATTGATAAGCTCCTTGATGTCTGCCGACGGGTCTTCGGGGGCGAAGGAGAACAGGCGCCGGCGAGCGCGCATTCGCTGTCTTTGATACGGAGTTCGCTCAATCGACACACGGTCGGTCAAGATGAGGTCGCCTGGGAGTCGTTGCGGCACTGGCTGATGCCCCGCCAGGCCGACCGCCTTCTGGCATCGGGAGACAAGCCGCTGGTGGCGCTCTTGGTGCGTGACGGAGCGGCCGACTGGGTCAAACAGTATCCCGCCAAGATCCCACCGTTACGAGATTGGGCGATTCGCACGGTTCAGAAACTTCATGAGCAAATGGACGACATTGATGATCGACTCAAAGCACTTCGATCGTGTCGCGTGGTGGTCCCAGAATTCGCAGTTAAGATCGAGGCATGGCAGGCGCTGGTCAAGCAATTTGAATTGTTAAGGCAGCCGATTCACCTGGACGCCCTGCACGCGTTCGCGACCCGCCGGAAGCCGCTTCCTGAGGCGACAGGACTCTGTTTGAGAGATGTCGCCCCAAAAATGGCAGGGGCGCTGGATGGTGAAGTCTGGGTGGATCATCGAAAAAATGAGATCAAGAACTGGAACATAGTTTGTACAATCGGGATCGGACTCCTGAACCAGGAACTGCTGCACAACATTCCCTTGTTCGAACGGCAATTACGAGACTGCCTTCCCAAACGCTAAACCGCACGTTGGCTTGACGTTCTTCCGCACATTTCGAGTCATTCGAGCATGACCACCCCCGCCATCGAACAACTCTACGCGACACACTGCACCCTCGCCACCGCCTCGCAGCATCGGACGACCGGGCCGCGTGGCGAGGAGGTGTTTGAATACAGCGCCCGTTCTGCCTCGGTCCCGGGAAACCGGGCGCACGAGCTGTTTCAATGCGTCGAAATGAGCGTGAAATTCGCGCTCCCGTCCGATGCGCCCAGTTCGAAGAAACTGGAATACACTGCCGAGAACTGCCCCTGGCGGCGACTGTCGTATTTTCCGAATCTCAGTGGAAAACGCTCCGCGTCGCATTCGGTGTACCGCCAGAAAGATACCCGCGGACGCCCCGGATCGTACTTCGCGCACGCTCTGCTGACTCCCAACCGCGAAGAGTCCGACGCGTTCGGCCCTCTGGATGTGCTGCAACTCTGGAAATCGCCCGAGTGGGTACTGCAAGACGACGCGTCGTTACCACACGATCTACCGCCACCGAAACCGCTCGCTGAATGGACCGGCTTTCGCCAGTACATCAACGAATCGGTCCTGATCGCGTTCCTGACCCAGCCCGCCGGTGGCGATTTCAGTTGCTGCGTCGACGACGCATTCGACAGCGCGATCCCCGCGCGCTGGCGCGACATTCCCGTCGAGCAGCGTCAGAGGCTGCTGGTCGATCTGTTGGCGTGCGCCCTTTACACCCGAGGTGCCCGTCGCGACCCGGTCTGGGTGGTGGTCGAACCCGGATTGGCGGCCTTGTTGTTTTTCGGGGTATTTCGCCTGCTGCCGAAAACGAAACTGATCGACGCGTTGAGCTTTTCGACATTTCAATCGCACAACGACCCCACGGCCCCTGCGCTGGCCGCCTGTTCCTTCTTCGACCCGGCCACAGGAGATCTGCCCCCCGAGGCCTATCGCGGCGCGATCATCAACACGTACAACGCCCGACGCGGGCAGTTGCTCAAGTCCATTCCAACGGAGACCGCTCAGATTCTGGTCGATCGCTGGATCGCGGGCGATGAGGCGCGCGGCGCGCTGAGTGAACTGCGCAAAGCCGCTCGACAGTGGTCAATTGATACGGCGGCCGATCTGGAATCGTTCCTGAAGGTCGACCCCCTGGTGGAACGGCTGGTCTCCACCGAACCGATCGTGCCGATCGCCACCGAAGAGATTCCCCGAACCCCCGGGCCGCGAGGCTACCTGATCGCGCGGCTGGTCGAGCGATTGAAGAAATCCAATACCGCGACCCGGGTCGCGGCGAATCTGGGGCAAGATTCCCAGCGGCTGTTCCGGATTATGGAATTGCTACTCGACGAAAATGCCGACGCGGCGGCACACGAATTGGGCCAGACGTTTTGCAAGAAACTCCCCGCCGACCTGCTTCCTCCGCTGTTGGCGAACGCGGAGATTTCCGAATCGATTCGCGTGGCGGCGCTGGTCGACTTCACGAAAAAGGAAGGGACGGTTCCCAGTCAGGTCGATTTGTGGGTGGCGCGGCTGCCGGCCGGCTATCCAAAAACTCTGCCCCGGCTGGTTTTGGAACAGGTCAATCCGACCGTTCAGTGCCAGATCCTCCGGTTGGCTCTCGACGATCCCAAAGCCCTGGCACCGTCGGAAATCGATCTTGCCCGTCTGCGGCTGGCGGCGACCGTCGGCCGCGACGCGAAGGTCAATCCACGCGAGTTGCACGAAGCGCTCTGGAGACCGATTCCCGACCGCGCGACCCAGTTGAATTGTGTTCGCGATCCCGAAATTCACGCCGCCCTGGTCGCCCAGTTGCCCAGTGACGACGAGACACTGCGGGGACTGGCCGAGAGCATACTCAACAAACTGCACTCCGATACCGTCTGGCCCACGGGCGAATGGAACGCGCTGCGGCGGATCGCGGCATTTGTCCCCGCCGACCGGCGATGGGAATTTGATTCCTCGGAAAAACTTGACAGGCTGTCGAAAGAACTTGGCGACGACTTGAATGTCCCAGCCAGCGTCCTTCCGTGGAAAGCAAAACAGGCGAGAGAAGCGGCGGTGGAGGGGGCAGTCAAGCGGCTAATCGCCTGGGTTCACGAGACTTATGGCGAGCTCGGCTTTCTCAGGAACGGTGAAGGCGATTCGATCGAAGACTACGACGGCACAGCGCACGCCGACTTCGTACTACGCCCGA
>JAPLOC010000463.1:12147-19593 GCA_026692825.1 Planctomycetota bacterium
GGAAAGAAGGGCAAGTCCACCAGCGCGGCGCGACTCCAGCTCAGGTACATCTACGCCGCGATCGCCGCTGTGGTCCTCTTGAGCATTGGGTGGTGGGGTTTTTTTGGTCGTCCAAAGGCGCGCACCACCGAAACAGAAACTCATGTCGCCGACGGCGAACCGCGACGTGAAGACACGAAGGGCACCCTTCCAACGAATCCGAAAAAAAAGGAACCTCGCTCCGGAAAAAATGCTGATGACTCCGAAAAGCCTCGCGACGCTGCGCAAGCAAACGATGGCAGCGACCGGGAACCCGGTCTTCACAATACGAAGCCGGACCCGCCACGCACTGTTGACCCAATTCCTCCAAAGGTTGCCACTACCCCTAACGGGACAGCACAACAAATGCCCGACGCCACGGCTGAAACTGCTGGCAATCCCCAACCTGACAACGACCGGCCTGCGATCGTAGACAAGGCCGGTAGTCCGCAACCTGTACCATCTCCCGCTGCACCTCCCTCAATGACGACCGCAGCCGAAGAGCGATCGACGTTTCGTGGCCTTTCAAAGGCAATTCGTGTCCCAATTAAGGCTCTGTCAGAGTCCCCCCAGCCGATCCCCAACATCGGCAATAAGGACGGCAGTGGCCCAATTTCCTGCAAACTGCACGGCCCATTGGTTAAGACTGGTGACAAGCCCGTCCAGCCTGCAAAAGACTACTACGAGATCAGAGGCGAACTCATTGATGGCAAGCACTACGACATACAGCGCCGAAACCGGAAAGGTGACTCCTGGACGTCTGTGGCGTCAATTCACCTCAGGGGGCAGCCCACCATTGCGCTAAGAACTCTGGAAAGCGAAGACAAATTCGCATTACTGAGCCTGTACTCGTGTGTCGTGGAATTCGAATACCCCAAATCATTTCCAGAATTCGCATTTTTTGTTGACGATAAGTGGGTGTGGCAGCGTTTTGGAAACATGGATCACAATGCGCCGACCATACCCATCCAGCGTTCGTCACCGTTTGTTACTGCGGAGTATCCACTGGTGATCCATAAGGCACGTCTCGAAGTCCCGCCGAATGTCAACCCCATCGACGCCAAGCAGACATTCACCACAGAAATGACTCTGCCGATTGAAAAGCGATCGCAAACGCCGGTGTTGGGTTTTTCAATTGACTCGGCGCGTTCCATTCTTCAAATCGAAGGACCAGAATTGCGTTCGCAAAGCGGTAACGCTGGCTCCAACCAGCCCACGAGTGCTGCGGCACGTGCCAAGAAAGACAGTCTCGATAAACGCATTACAAGTTTTGCGATTTCTGTATACAAGACGACGAAGACTGATTTGGAAAGGAAGAAGGAAATACGAGGTGGGAGTCCGAAGGCGATTCGTAAGGCGTATGGTGACGTTGCTGACGATTTTCGCAGCACGGCCTCAAAGATCAATGACTTAAAGGATCCGGACGTCGAAACTGAGTTCAGCAATGCCAAAGTCATTGTTGGCAAACAAAACGCGATATACGATGACGCCGTCGAGTTGGCCAAAACACTCTATCCATCCGCGACCGGCAATAGTGTGCCAAAATTGAACATGCCAATAACCGCACCATCAAAAAGGGAATACATAAAGAAGTTTGGCGAAGAATTTCCGAAGTGGCAAAACGAGTTTTTGTCATTTTGGGAAAAGGCGGCCGTCGATATCGCGGAAATGGATTCCGCTCGACCGGTTCCCTGGAAAGCGATTGTGACAGGGACTGTCTGTCGTGTCTATTCTCCCGTTTGGGAAGGAGATGGGGAGGCACGCAACCTTGTCGGTGGTGTTTACACGGAAATCGCCGAGCTTGTACCGAAATCCAAATAGGTAACCATTTCGCTTCCATTCACGATTCGCGACGCCCGTCTAGCGCAAAAACCCGCATTGTGAGACACAATACCCCCCCGACACCCATGAACAAACTCACCCGCTACCAAAACACATTCATTCTACTGCTCGCTCTGGCCCCCTTGATCTATTTGATCGTGAAGGATTTCGCCAAGGCGATGGCGGGGGCGGCCCCGGCGCAGACGCGGATTTCCGATCCGCTGGATGTCACGCTCCCTGAAAAGCGGATCATGGAGCGCGCACCGGCTATCGCCGCTGTCCGGAATTCCACTCTGTTGGGTGATTCGGGCATCAAGCCGGCCCCCGTCTCCACCTGGCGCGCCGCCGATCCCTGGCAAAAACTTGAACAGGCTCGCAAAGCCTCCAAAGACCTCGCCGACAATCTCGCATCCAAGAACGATGATCTCTCGCGGCGACTGGCGACGATTGACGGACTCAAATCGGGATGGGGCGATTTTTTTGGCAAAACGCGGGTGGAGACCTGGATCACCGAAGAAACGGCCCGAAGCACCGACAATCTGCAACTGGGAGCCAAAATCACGGAAATTCAAGGGCTGCTGCGGGAAAAGAAACCCGCCTCCTTCGCAAAGGCCAGGGACGAACTCGAAAAGCTGCAGAAACGCGCCGACCTCGACCCCGCACGTGTCGCCGAACTGAAGCGACTGAACGATTCCCTGAAATACAAAGATCATTGGAAGGATTGGAAGCCGTCACCGGGTCCCGCCGTCGATCGGCTTGCCAGACTCGATCGGCTGCTCAGAGATTCACCCCCCGCCGAGAACGACGAAGACCGCGCCGAAGAGGAAAAGCACACCTCGGAAAGAATCGAACTGCAACAGGTGAGCGAGGTGGAAGAGCTGTTTGGCACCCAGGAAATCTCGGCGGGAATGTTCGAAGCGTGCGCGCGGTTACTGGTGGCCGAGTTGAAACCGCAGGCTGAGGAGGAACTGCGCAAACAGTTGAAACAGTGTGTGCAGCGCGTCGTGAAGAGGCGGCCAGAAGTGAAAATCGCCGACGCGCGATACAAGGAAGTCTGGTCCAAAGACCACAAAAAACTGCGCCGCGGGTGGTTTCGAAAACTGCAAAATGGGGCCGGTTATGATTTCACCGACTGGCCCAATGTTCCACCGAATAAGTCGTCGGGGTCCGTTCGGCTGGATGGAACGATCAATCCCGGTGAAATCGCGGGCAACCCCGACTCACCCCTTCCCGAACGGATCATTGCGCAATTCAACCGCCATTGGGACACCCTTTCGAAAGGTCAGTTGAAAAGCCGCGCGAACTGGGTCGCGTTCCGCGACGAAGTGCAGGATCTGTCGGCCAGGCTCGACGAATACTACACCCGCCGCGAAAAACTCTCGCCTCCGCTCGAAGTTCTCCCCATCGAGAACGACTGGTGGCCCAATAAGATTCAGCTCGACGACGTGTTGACCGTCGCGACTTCTATCTGCGAGCACTGGAATGTTCTTTCCGGTTACCTTCCAAACGATCTTCCCGCGGGAGGAGGCAAGCGATGATCAATCTCTGGAACGAGCAGTCGCGCAAGGCCCGCCTCTTTGGAGTGATTGGAGCCGTCGGATGTCTTCTGGGGGCGATTGTCGGCGAGCCGCTCTGGTGGGCGGGCGCGTCGGCCCCCCCACCCACTCCCCAGGTGGACGTTCTCTTTCTGCTCGACATCACCGGCAGCATGCAGCCTGTGATCGATGGTGTGCGTGACGGCATCGTCTCTTTCGCTGACGAACTCTCCAGCCGCGAACTCGATTCCCGGGTCGGACTTGTCGCGTTTCGAGATCGCGCCTATGGCGAAGAGGCGGAAATTCTCCAGTTCGCTGGCTCCCCCTTCACCTCCGACGCTGGCGAGTTTCGCCTTGCCGTCTCGCGTTTACGCGCCAACGGAGGAGGAGGCGACGGTCCCGAAAGCAGCCTCGATGCCCTGTCGCTGGGAACACAACAACCCTTTCGCCCGCAGGCGATTCCGGTTCTGGTGCTGATCACTGATGACGCCCCCAAAGTCCCTGACAAACAGATTCGTTCGATCGATGAAGCCGTCGCCGCATTGCGGCAATCGAAGGTCGCGCAGCTCCATCTGGTTGTGCGTCAGAAGTTCGTCGGCGATTACACTCCGTTGCATGGGGCGACGAAGGGCGAGGTGTTTCTGCTCGACGATATCGCGTCCGGTCGCGAAAAGTTCAGCAACATTCTGCCAACGGTCGGCCAGCGAATCGCTGAGACCGCCCTGAAAGGAATGCAAAGCACCTCAGGTCACGGGCCATCATCTTTGTTTGGACTACTGGTGGTGACCTGTCTGTGGACCGGGCTGCTGGCGACGGGAGTCAGTCTGGCGCTGATCGCCGGCCAGAATCACTACACACACCGCCCGTTGTTCGCTCCCCAAGAACTGGTGACGGGAATCGCGGGAGGGTTGGCGGCCGGCGCGGCGGCCGGCGCAGTCGGGCAGATTCTGTATCTGATCGCCTCGAGCCTTCCCGCGATGGACTTTGTCGCCCGCGTGGTCGGCTGGGGTTTGCTAGGAGGCCTGGTGGCATGGGGGCTCGCGTTTTTCATCCCGAATCTGCCGGCGGCCACCGCGCGCAAAGGAGGGGCGATTGGCGGGTGCGTCGCCGCGATCGGGTTCAGCCTGCTCGCCGCCTTGGCGGGAGACACTTCGGGCCGCTGGCTCGCCGCCGCCATACTTGGTTTCGCCATCGGTCTGATGATCGCGCTGCTCGAACTGGCCACACGCACGCTCTGGCTCGAAGTGCGGTATGGCCAGCGGGAATTGGTGAACATTTCGCTGGGGTCGACGCCGGTCACCATTGGCAGCAACAGTCGCCAGTGTACTGTGTACGCCCGCGACGCTCGTCCCCTGGCGTTTCAATACCGGGTCGAAGAAGGCAAGGTGAAATGTGTTGACTATGCGACCGAGTCGACCAGTGAGGTTCCGGTGGGAGACCAGAGACAGATCGGAGCGGTCCTGGTGACCGTCCGTTCGGGGCAAGCGCCGGCCGGGTCCGGTGACGCCGGGCCCAGCGCGATCCCGGTCCGCGCCGCCCCGCCACCCCCGCCCATGAAGTCGCGTAACGAGGTGACCGCGCCCGCAGGTGACCCGCAGGCACCACCGCTTCGCCCCGCAGTGCCCGTGGCTTCCGGCATTCCCCGAGCACAGGGGGACGTCCGCCCGCCAACACCGGTCGCGAATCCGGCCGCCGCCACGGTTCGGCTCCCCACGCCGTCGGCCGTCACAGCGGTGCCGACGTCTGCTCCCCCAGTGGCTCCATTGAAACCCCCGGCCTTGAAACCACCTCCGATCAAACCACCCGTCGCCTCGACGAATTCTCCGTCGGCGAATTCCCCTCCCACTTCAGGCGGGGCGACGACATCCACAGTCCGCCCCTTCCAGAGTCCGCCCATCCCCACCCCCCGGAAGCCCCCCCCCCTTCGACACCTCGAACGCATCTCGCCGACAGAATTCTCCACCATGAGCCAAACCACAACGTCGACCTCCAAACTTCTTCTGGACTCCCTGGTGGGGGCGGGACTGCTGGTCGCTCTCATGGGAGCGTTTGCGATTGATTTGATCCTGCCATCGCCACCCCCTTCCGGCTCCGCAGGTTCCTCCGAACCGAAAGTCACAATTGGGGAGAGAGACGTACCGGTCGAGCCAGAACCGCAAAAACTGCGACTCGCTGTCACGACGCCCCACTACGACGACATGGGGAAGCTGTTGAACGGACTGGGGAATGGATTTCAGCATGATGTGGTTCGGTGGGAAGATCTGCTCGACCCCCGGACTTTCGATAAATACGATGTGCTGTTTTACACCTGCAGCGCGAACCTCCCTGACGACTGGGTGGCGGGAGATGCGGGTGGTTCCAACCGGGAAGGCACGCGATCGGTGAAAATCCGGCCGGAAATCAAAGATCGGTTGAAAGCCAACCTGCGAGCTTTTCTGAATCGAGGCGGGACGTTGTACGCGTCGGACCTGATTTTCGGCTGGATTCAGGAATCGGTCACTGAATTTGTGCGCAGCGAAGGAATACTGCAGGGGGCCAAACAAAAATTGGTGGCAACGACCGCGGATCCGGGACTGGCGAATCAGATCGGGTCGGAGATTGAGTTGAGCTTCGATCAGGCGGGATGGATTCCCGCGGCGTTTGGCGGCCAGGAGGTGCAGGTGCTGCTCCGCGGGAAATTTCGGACCGTAAGCGACACAGAACTCGAGGCTCCCCTGTTGGTGAAATTCCCAGTCGGTCAAGGAACGATGATTTTCTCGTCGTTCCACAATGAGCATCAGAACAGCGAGATCGAATTGAAACTGCTGCGCTATCTGGTGTTTTCGTCGGTGCTGGCGAAGACGGAAGCCAAGGTGACCGAAACGCTGGTGCAGGGGGGCTTTTCACCCCGATCGAAAAACATGCTGAGTACCACGACTGCGGACCCCAGTGTCACCAACGTGCATCGCGCCACGAAGGCGGGACCAATCAAGTTCGCTCTGGGATTCGCCGAGGGGGGCGCTCGACTGAAGCTGACCGTTGTCGGTCCCGACGGCAAACCGATCGAGAAAGAGGGGACGTCTTCGTTTTCGATCGATGTGGTCGCCGACGGTCCCGGGGATTGGAAGTGGACCATCACATCGATCAAGACTCCGTTCGAAAACTTCCCGTTTAACCTCACAATCGGCGAAAAAGGGACGACCACTCCCTGAATTCGGTGGATTCTTCCGGATTCGGTTTGCAACGCCCCCGAGCGTGACTTAGGCTCTTCTGAGGGGCTTCGCGCCGTTCCGTACACATCCCGGGGAGAGTTCCAATGCCACACTGTGTCTGCTTCCGTCGCTTGGCGACAATCCTGTTCCTGGCGCTCGGTGCCGTGGGAACGAGTTTTCCGCTCGCCCGCGCCCAGGGCCCAGGCTCGTTCACGCTGACCGACAGTGATGCCGGCGAACTGCGGGAGACCCTGAAAAAACAGGCTAGCGACAATCCCATGATGCGCGGGGCCTGGACGACGATCGAAGAAACCAAGGACTCCGACGATGTGGTCAGCGCGATGACGGTGACCGCCTATATCGATGACGGACGCGCCGGTGACCAGCAACTCGAGGCGATTCTCTCGGTCCTGAATCAGAGCGTCATTAAGGACTTCAAATACGAGTTGAAGAAAAAGCGGCTGCCGGTCAAACGACTGATCGATCAACTGAACTCCGACGCCGAATTGAATCCGCGCGTCGCGGGGGTGAACATTGAAAGTGCGTACTTTGGTCCAGATTCCGATCCGCGCAAGGCGCTCAAATTGCAACTGACTGGCACCTCCAGCGCACCGGATGGACGGGCACGAATGGAAGAAGCCGCGAGATCGACGGCTCAGCGTCTGTTTGTCAACAGCCCCGTTAAAGTGGATGTCGACGCTGCCGGTGTGCGTTCGGTCCCCGCCCAGGAAGGCATTCGGGACGCCGGCCCCAGGTGCTTTGCCGAAGGGGTCGCGCGGTACCGCCGTTGCGATTTTGACGGTGCCTATCAATCGTTCACTTCCGCCACAAAGCACGCGCCCGGCCAGGTCGATTATCAATATTGGCGTGTTGTGTCGCTG
>JAPLOC010000463.1:19638-25303 GCA_026692825.1 Planctomycetota bacterium
CGCTGTTGGGGAATTTGATTGAGCAGCGCAAATCGGCCTATATGGAGCAGGGTGCCGCCCAGTCACTCGAACTTGTCCAAGGTCCGGTGCGTCAGCGAATGCGAGAAATTGAACAGTCGCTGGTCTGTGGTTCCGCCAAGACGGGCTCCGTCGATGGAAAGACACCAGACTCCGCCGTTCCTCCCGAACCAACCGCAAAGGCGGTACCGGAGCCGTTGGCCCGCCGGTAAACTTCCTGTGCGGATTCGCGATCGGTCTCACACAACCACACCGTTGTGGCCATCGGATCGGGCCACAACGGAATTCTGAGACAGCCGGTCACTCCTTAGGCTTGGTTCGTTTGGGAACAATGGGTGGCGGACGCGGAGCCGGCTTCACGACAACCGCGTCCGGTTTTGTTTTTGTCTCGGAGGTTGGTGGCGGGGAAGAAACGGCGGGGTTGTCCCCATTTGGAGGCGAGGTTTCTTCCCCCGCGCGACTGGGTTGTTTCCGGGGAACAATGGGTTTCGCGGGTGTGACCACCAACGGAGGCGCATTTCGACCTGCTTGTGGCATGTCTGGTTTCCCACCGGGAACCGAAGGTGCTGTGGCGGGGGACGCGGCTGCGGTGACCGACTGGTCGGCATCGCGTTTCTTGGGAGGAACGGGGCGTGGCAACACAAAGGTTGGCGCAGCGCTGGCGTTGCCACCACAACGCACCGTGACCGTCACATTTCCGATCGTTCGCTGGCTCCCGTTGGCAACCGTTGTTTGCGACTCAGTCGCATAGTCGACGCAAACGACCTGCCCGTTTTCGAAACGATATTGGTACGCCAGGGGTCGCGCGTCTCGGACATAGACCGTGCAACCCCGCGAATTTCCACCAATCGTCACTGGTTCCACCCCAAGGCTGACGCACATTGTTTCGCGACTGCCATATCGAAATTCGAGCCAGGCGACTCGCGACGTCCGCTCCGCCAAAGCCAACATCAGGCCGATTCCGAATCCCAAAACCGTCGCACCAATCAGACGACCGCCGAAGTCCGCCTCTTTCCAGATCAAAACGACGCACAGGAACCCGAGAGCGCCTGTCACTCCTCCCAATCCGCCACCAAGGATTCCGGCCTGGCGACCCAGGTTGGGAATGGCCACGGACGCTCCCATTCCGACCAGCGCCCCAAGGATACCCCAGCTTCCAAGACGAATTCCCGCTTCGAGAATGCTTCCCCCAAACCCTTGAAGTTGATCGAACAGGAACTGCCCCACCGCGCCCCCGATCGCACCAGCGACCAGCCCGCCGCAAATCGCTTTCATCGCTGTTGCCACTGGCGGGACGATTTCCCGTAGGTAGTAGTTTTGCCCCACAACCAACACCAGGCAGATGCTGGCTGCGATCACCGCGGTCCAGGCACTGATCGCCAGCAAGAGCCGCGGTCCCGAATCCTCCCCGAATTCCGTCGTGGACTGCACACTCTTGAATGCGGCTGGTGGGGGACGCGTCGCCAAATCACGAACTCCGGTCGCTGGAGGCCCGATTGGAGGCGGAGGAAGAGTCGCCTTCTCAAGGTCTTCGGGCCGGCTCGCCAGTTTCGCGATCGCTGTACTGATCTCGGGAAGAATGACTGCCATGGGATTTCCGCCGCCGGCCGTCTTGGTCAGATCAAAAAACTGCCCTTTCGCGTCGATTCGCAGCGCGTCGTAGACCTGCCGATGGTGACGATTGACCACCAGATGAATCTGATTGATTCCGAATTCCTTCAATGTCGCTGCGGCCGCCGCAACACTGGCCGTCGACTTGTCCGGGATCTTCGGAGGCGCATCCGTGATCAGCAGCAGGACTTTGGTAGCGTCTTCTCGATAGCGCAGTCTCGCGGCGGCTGCGATCGCGTCGAGGCTGCTCTCGGGCTCGTCCCCACCGCCATTGGCCATGAGTGCCCCAACCTGCCTGCGGAATTCCGCCGAATCGTTCGTAAACGGCTCATCGGGAAACCGCAATTGCTCGGATTCCTCACCCTCAATTTCGTCACGAAACGCCAGTAGTCCGATCCGCGCGTCAAACTGCTTCGCGTCGAGTTCCTCGGCGAATTTCACGATTCCGTCACGGATCCCGTTGATCACAGTTTGCATACTTCCCGTGATGTCCAACACGAACATGACGTCAATCTTGGTCGGCCGAAACGGCTCGACAACGAGCTGGAACCCGCATTGTCCGGTCAGCGTTCGCTGGTCCACGTTGGCAGTGCCGTGCAACTGAATATCAAACGTTCCCGGAATCGCATCGCGGGCCACGTTCAAAACCAGTTCTGTGGACGAGACTTTGCCGGCCAGTTTCGCGTCGGCCAATGAAATTCCAGGTGGAAGCTCCCCTGCGCTGATTTCGACGGGGCCTTTGAAGTGGTCTCTGGCGATTACAACAGTGACACGATTCGTCGCTCCCTGTGGCACGACCACCTCAGGTGAAGCGACCATCCTCAACGCGGCGGGGGGTGGGGGAGGCGTATTCACCATCACGGCGACGTCGGCGTGTTGCTCGAGTCGCGTGTCGCCGACCTCTGTCATGGCGTAGATGACCATTTGGGTCGGACCGGTGCCGACGGTCGCCGCCACATTCAACTCCAGCTCTCCTTCTGATAAGCCCGCGGGAATTGTCGTTTCCACGACAGTGATCCCCTCTACCGCGTCGTTCGCCGACAGGTGGATCGCCCCGTCAAAATGCGACCGCTTCACTTTGACAAGCAACCGATTGGATCCCCCCTGAAAGACGTCGACAGAAGGCGAAACCGCCAAGAGAAAGTCCGGAATTGGCGGTGGCTTGGGTGCAGGACGCGACACCAGCCACAATCCCTCCCCCACCACGAGCGCCCCCAACAAACCACCCAGCGCCCCATAAAATGCGAACAGCCGGGGTTTGGGAATTGAATGCTGAAACTGACAAATCCACTTCATCGGGGACATTCCTTTCATCAGTTGGAATGGTTCAGCGTAGTCGCCGCCTGACCAAACTGTCAATGTCGGTGCATCGGGTGTCGGTGCATCGGGCGAAACGACAATTCGTCGTCGGATTTCTTGCAATTGTCAATATGTATATCACCGTGAATACCCGGGCACTGATCGGGAATCGCAAAGCGGAATCGGTAGAACAGATCGACATGACCACGGTACCGAAGTGAACGGTGTGGTATGGACACCTGACACGATTCATTTTTCGTGTTTCGAATCTTTCGTGGTTCCCCATCGAAGCGCGCGCTGTAACCACACGGCCTCGGCCGGTGAACCTGACCCGGCCCTCTCACCGATCGTGTGTGACCCCACCGCCCCCGTCCGTTACAATGCCGCCTCCCTCAAACCACTCTCTCCTCGCTTGCCCGCTGTGCCTTCCCACATGCCCAGTTACGAAAAATCCCGCGAACTTTACGAACGTGCCTGCCGGGTTCTCGCCGGTGGGGTCGCCAGCGAGTTTCGCAAATTCTCGGCACCGCATCCGTTGTTTTACGTCTCGGGTGCCGGGAGTCGGCTGACCGATGTCGATGGCAACGTCTACCTCGACTTCACCCTCAGCCAGGGGCCGCTCGTGCTGGGGCATTCCCATCCCGAGGTTCTTGCCGCTGTTCAGCAGGCCAGCGCGGCGGGCCAACTCTACGCCGGCCAGCACTTGCAGGAACTCGAACTCGCCGAGAGTCTGCAGCGGCTCATTCCCTGTGCCGAGCTGTTGCGGTTCAGCCTCTCGGGTTCCGAAGCCGACCACGCCGCCCTGCGTCTCGCCCGCGCGGTGACGGGACGCAACCGGTTCCTGCGATTTGAAGGGCACTACCACGGTTGGTTCGACAACGTAGCGGTGGGGGTCGGGGGAACACTCGCCGACCTGGGCCCGCGCGACAACCCGACCCCCGTCCGCTGGTCACAAGGGCTCCCCGCGCAGATCGAACAGGAGTCGCTCGTACTTCCCTGGAATGATCTCGCGCTGGTGGAGCAGGCATTCGCCCGACACGGAAACGAACTTGCCGCCGTCATCACCGAGCCGGTCATGTGCAATAATGGGTGCATTCCTCCTGAACCGGGCTTCCTGCGCGGGCTGCGTGACATCTGTGACCGCCACGGAACCGTTCTGATTTTTGACGAGGTGATCACCGGGTTCCGGACCGGATTGGGAGGGGCTCAGACGTTGTTCGGCGTCACTCCTGACCTGGCGGTGTTTGGAAAAGCGATGGCGAGCGGTTATCCGATCAGCGTTCTCGCCGGCAAGAAGAAATTCATGCAGCCGATCGCCGACGGAAAGGTGATTCACGCGGGAACGATGAATTCGGGCAATCCCAGCATCGCGGCGGCATTGGCGACGCTGCGTGTACTCGAACGTGACCAGATCCCTGAATCGCTGAAAGCGAAGGGGGAATGTTTGATGGCGGGACTGGCCGACGTGGCTCAACGGGCGGGACACCCGTTGCGAATCCAGGGGCTGGGACCGATGTTCCACGCCGGCTTCACGACTCTGCCGGCGGTTCGCGACTACCGCGACACACTCACATACGACAAGCCGGCGTACGCCAAATTCGTCGTCGGGATGCAGGATCGCGGAATCCGCCTGATTGGTCGCGGCCTATGGTACGTCTCGGCGGCACACTCGGCCGACGACATCGACCAGGCGATCTCGACAGCGTACGACGTGTTGAAGGGGATGTGAACACGGGATAATTGTCCGAGCCTCGTCCCAAGTTGGTTGCGAGCAAGGTTTAGGGTTTGTTAGCCAGCTCGGCCAGTTGCAACTCCAGTCGCAACATCTGTTCTTTCACGTTGAGTTCCGCTTCTTCAATACGGTGACTCACCCAGTAGACTCCGGCCATGATCAGAAACGCCAGTGCCTGGGCGATCATCATCAGGCCGCGAACGCCGTCGGCGGCCGACATTCCCGCCACCAAAAAGAAGACCATCATCAACACCGTGAAACCCCAGACCATTTGCGCGGTTCGGCGGGCGTCCCGTTTCAAGTCAATCGTTCCCTTTTTCAAAATCGTTCCAACGGAAACGGCCCAGGCCAAGCCGAACAGTGTTCCCGTCGCGAGGCCGATTCGGGCGAGTGGCGGCAGATTTTGCTCGGTCAGCGCCAAGTAGCCACTCGTGGCGGCACCGGCGAGTGAGCCAATCAGAACGATCCCCATGGCCAGTTTTTTGGGGGCGCTGAGTTGTTTCGTAACCATCTGACGAATCTCCTGTTCAATGTGACCACGGCGGTCTGCGGAAGAAATCGACTCGGCTGACAACAGCCGGTCGCGAAAAGCGTGGTGTGGTTTCATCGTGAATTCACCTCGAATGCGGGAGAATTGCCGTCACGTTCCAGAATCTGTCGCAACTCCCCGCGGGCGCGTGCCAGCCGCGATTTCACAGTTCCCGGGGGAATCTCGAGAACGGTCGCCACCTCGTCGATCGACATTTCTTCGAGGAAGAACAGCGTTAAGACCTCGCGCTCCACGAGTCCGAGTCGGCTCAATCCGTAATGCACCAGTTCGGCATTCTCGAATGCGCTCGTCGGATTGGACTCGGTATCGGGATGGGCGAATTCATCGAGGGAATCCCCCACGAGTTCCTCGGGAGTCGCATAGGAACGACGGATTTCATTGAGAACCGTCCGCCGAACAATTGTGTAGAGCCACGGTGTCAATCGCTCGGCCCGTCTCAACGACCGCAGGCTGCG
>JAPLOC010000463.1:25366-26584 GCA_026692825.1 Planctomycetota bacterium
CAGGCGTCTTGAATCAATTGCCCGGCGCGGTCTTCATCGGTGACCAGACGGCGAACGAAATAGAACAACCGGTCGTGGAACCGCGACACCAGGTCGTCCCACGCTCCCGGATCGCGACGCTGGCATCTCAACACCAGCAACTCGTCGGCGATTTCTTCGGGAGAACGGGGCATGGTGGGGAACGGGTAAGAGTGCGGGACCGAATGGCTTCATCCACACAGTCGTGAAACCCGCCGGCCCGGTTCACGAAAAGGATCACGCGATAGAAACTTTCCTCACCGGAATCCGTGGGTGGTTCTTAAGCGGACTGTTGTATCTTTTCCGCCCATCGGCCAGTTGAGCGGCAATCTGATTCACCTGCGACACGACATGGCAGGGGTCTGGGGCGCGGTGCGGCGTTTCGAGTTAGCCACCGATCTCATTCACCTGCCCGTCAAGGGGGCAGGGGTCTCAAGTGCGAGATGTCTCAATTGGTGCGGCGCTCGGTATAACCGCCGCGAACGGTACACCAATTCCAGCCGCCCCCCTTCTCGAAACGGCGTCACCCGCCGCCAAGCGCGGGCAGGAAGTGAACTTCCGCGCCGGCGGGCACGCGTTGTCGCAATCCCAACCGCGATACCGAGCCATTAATCGCCACCGCCAGCCCGGGGCGCAGCGCGTCGTCTTCGACAGCCCGCTCGCGCATTCCCGGAAAGCGTTCTTCCAGCGCGTTCACCAACTGCCGAATTGTGCCCGCTTCAATCGAAACCTCGACCACATCTCCCGACAAATCACGCCATGCCGGGGGAATGAACACAGAGACCATGATGGGACGCCCGGTGTGAGGATGCCGCTCGATCGAATACGTCCCCCAGGGAATTCCAGCCGCCAGCGACCGAGTCAGCGGATTCCGCAATGCGCGATCCCGCCCCAGCCGAATTTGATTTTCGGTCTTCCCACACAACGTTTCACTGGCCGTCGAGGAAAAGGGTCGGCGGCGGTTCTTGCAGCAAGTCGCCATTTCAACCTCCTGACTGACTCGATGAGCGGATCTGGTGTACCATTTGCTCTCGGTGAATTCTAGCAGCCTGTCGTGGTGGGGGAATACCCTGGCGAACGTAAACTGGTTTTCTCGTCGAGTTCCTCGTCACCACTCATCGCAGTCCGCGACAACGAGTGCTTCGCCGGTTCGACAGCCTGAGCGTCGCCGCTGAGCGTCATCGCTACAAAAGCGGTAGC
>JAPLOC010000464.1 GCA_026692825.1 Planctomycetota bacterium
GGACGGCGTTCTGCTCGGCGGGATCGGGGAGATAATCGATTTTGCTGGTTCCATCAATCCGAGCCCACATGCAGCCGGCCAAGTGGGGAATCATCCGCGGCACCAGGCGATCGGGGGCGAAGACCGGGTGATCCGCGAGGTCGGCGAGTCCCGTGCGATAGGTCGACCAGAACGCCACGGTCAAGTTGGCCGCCGACTCGAACCGCGCGCGATGCAGCACTGTCTTCAGGAGCAGGTGACTGAGAAAGAATCCCAGATCGAACGCGGGATCCCCCAGATGGACCGTTTCGAAGTCGACCAGCACCAGCCGGTCGGCGGTCAACAGCACATTCTTCGGACTGAAGTCGCCATGCACTAGGCAGACGGGAGTCGCGAACATTTCGTCAATCATGCGATCGATCCGGGGGGCGATTTCCGGTGCCGCCTGCGCCACCCGGCGATAGAACGGATCGACCCGCAATTCAATGAACACCTGACGATCAACAAACGTAGTCAAGCGTTCGTTGTGACCGGTCGTTCGGGCGTGGATCGCCGACAGACAGACCCCCAGTTCGCGGGCGACCGCCGGCTGGAAGTGACCTTCGAGCAGCGACTGCTTCCAGACAACGTGTTCCGCCGGCGCGGCTTCCATCGCGAAAACATAGTTGTCGCGCTCTTCGCGAATGACGCGGGGAATGCGCCCCTCGGGGAGCAACGGCTGCAATTCGCGCATGGCGTCGGCTTCGCGCCAGATCCGTTCGAGCCGGCTGAACCACGGGTCGCGGGTTCGCAACTGACCACGGGACTGTTTGACGACGAACGGGGCCGAGTCGCGAGGCGTGACCCGCAGCACCACGTTAGAAACTCCCCAGGCGAGCAGGGCAACCTCGGCGGACTCGCCAGCGGGGAGCCAGCCTGGGTGTTTTGGGGGGTCGAGCAAGTGCATGGCGTTCAGCCTGTGGTGCGGTCGAGGGGAGTGCCCGGGTCCGCGCATTCCGGAAAATCGGTTCCGCCCCAATGTAAGGGAATTGCGGGCTG
Source organism: Planctomycetota bacterium (assembly GCA_026692825.1). Classification (GTDB taxonomy): domain Bacteria; phylum Planctomycetota; class Planctomycetia; order Planctomycetales; family Planctomycetaceae; genus UBA10511. The sequence goes on from JAPLOC010000464.1 coordinate 1,018, forward strand.
GAGCAAGTTCCGCAGGGGGTGGCAAAACGCCGGGTGTAGCAGTCAGGTGGGGGGAAGAGGGGCGAGGTTCGCCAAATCCCCGCAACCCCCGCAGATTTTTTATTTGCACATGGGAGGATGGGTGCGATAGAGTATGTCAAGCGACGAGGGAGGTTCGGCGGCCCCCCCGCGTGCTGTCCTGCGCTGAATCTCGTTGTGACTTCCTGGCCGGCGCCTCAGGCGACCGGCGGCGTGAAAGGGTGATTTGCCATGCTGCGTAATTCGACTTCCAAGTTCGCCGGCCGATGCGGCGTATTGACGGTCTGTGCCGCCATCGCTCTGACGGCCGGCCTCACTGGGGCGGTGAAGCGCCCAATCAAGAAGCTGGGCTACGACCCGGCGGCACGGTCGGTCGAGCTGTTCGACGGTCTGGAGGCGGGTGACCTCGAAGCGACCGTCATCCTCCGCAATCCCTATGAAGGGAATGTGTTTCTCGAGAACAAGTCCGACCAACCCATTACCGTTCGACTTCCGGCCGCCGTCGCGGCGGTTCAAGTGCTGAAGCAGGGCTTCGGCGGAGGTGGCGGCGGATTTGGTGGCGGTGGTCAGCAGGGGGGCGGACTTGGCGGCGGCGGTCAAGGGGGTGGTGGCCAAAGCGGTGGCGGTGGATTTGGCGGCGGCGGCCAGCAAGGTGGCGGCGGCGGATTCGGTGGTGGCGGCCAGCAGGGTGGCGGCGGTGGATTCTTCTCGATCCCTCCGGAGAAAGTCGCTCAGGTTCCGCTGGTGACGGTTTGCCTGGAGCATGGCAAAGCCGACCCGAGTGCGCGGATGCGCTACAAGCTGGTCAAAGCGGAAGAATACACCGTCGATCCGGTTCTTCGCGAACTGATGGCGATGGTCGGAACCGGCAAAATCGACAAGATGGTCGCGCAAGCGGCCGCCTGGCACCTCACCGACAGCATGAGCTGGGAAACACTGGCGAACAAGTCATCGCGGCGTGCGATTGGTGGCCTGCCCCCCGCCTACTTCTTCACTGCCGACGAGGTTCGAGCCGCCCAGCAACTGGTCGCTCAGGCCCGTGCTCAGGCCAATGAGAAGGACAAGGGTGGCGAACGCGAAGGGGTCCGGAAGCGGATCCCCGAGAAGAAGCTGTAAGTTGCCGTTCGAAACGGTTGGCGATCGACTCGTTGCTTGAACCAGCTTGCGAGTGATCGCTCATCATGGAAAAAGAAAAGAACCCGCTTCGACTTTCGAAGCGGGTTCTGTTTTTATCCCGAGCCGCTGCGGCCGACTACCACTTGAAGTCCGCACCCAGCGACACGCCATTCGCGATGAAGTCTTCCTTGGCCATCTTCATCACCACACCGGCCGGGTTGTCGATTCCCGTTTCGTTGTAGTAGATATTGCCGGCGGGCCGCGTGACGTTGGTCAGATAGATGAAGTTGTAACCAATCCGCAGATCGACACTGGGATGGACGTGCAGCACGCCCCAGCCAATCAGGTCAAACCCCAGCGACATCTGGGTGGTGTTGTCTGTTGTGGTCACCTGGGGGTCGCCGTCGAAGCGAAAGTTCGCGGTCTGCACCGTTCCCGACATGGTGTTGCTCATCACCAGGAATTTTCCTTCCGCACCCAGGTCGAAGAAGCGGGTCACGAGTTCGGCACGAACACCCGCCTGACCACCACCCAGATAGTTCTGGACTGTGGAGATGATCGACGATTGGAACGCTGGCACCGGAGCGAGTTCCTGGAAGATTCCATACTGGCTCAGTCGTTCGTGCAGGTTGAGGAACTTGGCACCGAAGATGGGCCGGAAGTGGAACAGCCCGTCCACGTCGTAGTCTGGCAGGAAATTGAGGTCGGCACCCCACAACTGCGACTGGTAAATCGATTCGAACCGCTGGTTGTAGACGTAGAACAGATCGGAAGCCTGACCATTGGCCAGCACGCTGGTGGCGTAGGCATTGGGCAGTGTGATCGTAATTCCGTTGAAGTTAACGTCGGACGATCCGAAGTTCTCATGGATTGTCGTACTCTTCCGCTGCCCGGTCATGAAGGCACTGACCTCGACCGTCCCGCCATTGGCAAATTCAAAACCGAGTGTGGTTCGAATGCCGCTGACATCGCGGAGGTCGGTACTCAGGAGGTCGGGAACCTGCCCGTAGTAGTTGGGAACGTCGGTACCCGGGGCGAAGATGATGAACTTTTGGCTCGGATCAGGGTTGCCCGCGACCGGAGCCCCCAACAGGACGTCACCCGGACCTGAAAAGTTGTAGTTCAGGTATTCGACTCGGGCGAAACCGCTCCCGCTGAAGATTGCCGGATGAGGCAACAGCGTTCCGTCATCGGGGACTTCGATGTCCCAAGCGGACGGAACCCCCTGCATGGGCTGCGGTGTTCGGTAGGGGGAAAATCCGGGATCGCCGGGGCTCATGGGGGGGCCATCGACCACCATCGGGCCAGGGTACGCCCCCGGTCCCGCAGGTGCCGGATACTGGGCCTGGGCACTCGTCGCACCCAACCAGCAGGCGCCAAACACCATGGCAAGCGCGACGCAACGAGCTGGAGTCATTGTCCCGGTCCTCTTGATTTCATGTGCAGACTGAATGACGCTGGCGACCGCGCTCGGGAAATAGCGAACAGTCGGGTTGTAGCGGAATGACACGCTGTAACAGGAATATCGGTTCTGCGGGGGAATTGACTTCGCAAAAACCGACCAAAAGTGTGAAAAGGTAACGATTACACCTAGGGCACGGGGGCTTTCTGCCCGCCGGCCGACATCCCACACGTCCCAGGCACCCTATTTTTTCCTCATTTACAGACAGAATTTTGTGCCAGTTGTTGTGAGTTCTGGGACAGCCCCAGTGCGTCAATTGCCGGCGGGGGCACAAATGTAGCCCGCACTCTCCGAGTGCGCGGCCCGATGTGTGCCCTCCGTCACTCGACGAACTCTGGGCTGGCGCAACCCCCCAACCGAGCCGGCCGTCGCGAAATGAATCCGACTTCGTCGGGGCTTCGCCTCTTCGCCGCGTCTCTCGCCATTCCCTCGCCTCTCGTCGTGAATGCGCCCCCAGTTGCACTTCTCCCCCAAATCAAGCTAACCTCGACCCGCCCCACCTCTCCGAGTCCCTGCCATGCTTTCACTCTCCCTCGCCGAACGTCTCATCGCCTTTCCTTCGGTGAGCCGCAGCTCCAATGTCGCGGTCACGAACTGCGTCGAAGAACTGCTGAAAGAACGCGGTTTCGTCACTGAACGAATCGAATACGATGACGCGCAGGGGATTCGCAAAGCGTGTGTCATTGGTAAAAAAGGGGCGGGAACCGGGGGGGTCGCCTACTTCGGCCATACAGATGTCGTACCCGCCGAGTCGTGGTTCACCCCGGAACACGGGCCGTTCGAACCGCGCGTCAAGAACGACAAACTCTACGGACGTGGCAGTTGCGACATGAAGGGGTCGGTCGCCTGCATGATCGCCGCCGCCGGTGAGATTCCCGCAGACCAACTCAAACAGCCGATTTACATCACCTGTACAGCCGACGAAGAGATTGGCTACGGCGGTGCCCGGCAGGTCGCGGCGCGATCGAAACTCTACCGCGAGATGGTCTCGGGCCAGTCCCACGGAATCATCGGCGAACCGACCTGTCTGGAGGTGGTCTACGCGCACAAGGGAACCAGCGGTTTTAAGGCGATTTCCCATGGCCGGGCGGCGCATTCCAGCACCAACAAGGGAATCAACGCGAATCTCGCCATGATCCCGTTTCTGGTCGAGATGAAGGCGATTCACGACGAGGTTCTGACGGACCCGCAATGGCGGCACGACGAATTCGACCCGCCGACGATCAGTTGGAACATCGGCGTCAACGACCACACGGTTGCCGTCAATGTCACGCCTCCGCAAAGCGTCTGTACAGTCTATTTCCGCCCGATGCCCGGACAAGACCCGCAGGCGTTGGTCGACCGGGCCGCCGCCGCCGCCCGGAAGAATGGCCTTGAATTCCAGGCTGGCCCCATCGGGACCGCGCTGTACATGGATCCCCAGTCGGACTATATCCGCGAGATCCTGCGGCTGGCCGACAAGTCGACTCCCCGGACGGTGTCGTTCGGGACCGACGGAGTGATGTTCGGCGAATTAAAGCATGTGGTCGTGCTGGGGCCGGGGGACATCGCCCAGGCTCACACGCACGATGAATGGATCGCACTGTCGCAGCTCGAGGCGGGAACGGCGCTCTACCGCCGAATTGTCGAACACTACTGCCTCTGATGCGGCGGCACCCTGCCAAAAGGGCAGGCGAAGGGGCTCGCCCCCAGACTGCCAAATTTTCCGCAAAGTGTATTCGTGCGACCCGACCGACGGCCGGCAGAGCGGGGGAGTTGACGGGCGTTTTGGGGAAATTCGTGAGGAATCTGCGAACCTGAAGCGAAAAGCCGCCTCACTCGAAGGGACAGCAAAGCCGTTCCCGCGGTCAACGCATCAGCGTAGATGATTTCGTTGTTTGGTGTTGCGCGCCACTTCGCCCCAGTCGACCGTTGGCATATACTTTGCTACAACTTGTAACGCATGAGACCGACGTTCGACTCGTGTCTCGTTGTTCGGTCCGCCGTCAAAGTCCACCATGAAAACATGGCGGCGCAAGAGCCTAGGGAGAGATTCGCATGTACGAACGTTTCACAGACCGCGCCCGGAAGGTGATGCAACTGGCCAATCAGGAGGCCCAGCGGTTCAACCATGAGTACATCGGGACCGAGCATATTCTGCTGGGGCTGGTGAAAGAGGGTTCGGGAGTCGCGGCGAACGTCCTGAAGAATCTCGATGTGGATCTGCGAAAGATCCGCATGGAAGTCGAGAAGATAGTGCAGTCGGGACCCGACATGGTCACGATGGGGAAGCTGCCCCAGACTCCCCGGGCGAAGAAGGTGATCGAGTACTCCATGGAGGAGGCTCGGAACCTGAATCACAATTATGTGGGGACCGAACACATACTGCTCGGCCTGCTGCGTGAACAGGAAGGGGTGGCGGCACAGGTTCTGATGAACTTGGGCCTGAAGCTCGAAGACGTGCGCGAAGAGGTGCTGAACCTGCTGGGGCACGGGATGGAACCCTCGGAATCGGGGGAACGGGCGGTCGCCTCGGGCAGTGGCAGCCAGCAGAAGCCGGGGAAGAGCAAAACCCCCGCGCTCGACAGCTTTGGTCGCGATCTCACGGAACTCGCCCGACAGAACAAGCTCGACCCGGTGATTGGCCGGCAGAACGAGANNGAACGAGATTGAACGCGTGATCCAGATTCTTAGCCGGCGTCAGAAGAACAACCCGGTTCTGCTGGGTGAGGCCGGCGTGGGCAAAACCGCCATCGTCGAAGGTTTTGCCCAGATGGTGGTCGAGAACAACGTTCCCGAGCCTTTGCGCGACAAGCGGATTGTGGTCCTTGACCTTGCGATGATGGTCGCGGGAACGAAGTACCGCGGTCAGTTCGAAGAACGCATCAAGGCGGTGATGAACGAAGTCCGCCGCGCCAAGAACACGATTCTGTTCATCGACGAGTTGCACACCCTGGTCGGTGCCGGTGGTGCCGAAGGGGCGATTGATGCCTCGAACGTGTTGAAGCCGGCTCTGAGTCGCGGTGAGCTGCAATGCATCGGCGCGACCACGCTCGACGAGTACCGCAAATACATCGAGAAAGACGGCGCGCTCGAACGACGGTTTCAGAATGTGATGGTCGAACCGCCGTCACCGGAGGAAGCGGTCGAGATTCTTCGCGGCCTGAAAGATCGCTACGAGTCGCACCACCGGGTGACGATCACCGACGATGGTCTGAAGGCGGCGGTGGAACTGTCGACCCGGTACATCACCGGACGTTGCCTGCCCGACAAGGCGATCGACGTGATCGATGAGGCGGGTGCCCGCATTCGTCTGAAATCGATGGTTCGTCCTCCCGATCTCAAGGAACTGGAAGAAGAGATCGAGCGCCTGAATCAACAGAAGGAAGAGGCGGTCGCCAGCCAGGACTTCGAAAAGGCCGCCGCCCTGCGCGATAAGGCCGATAAAAAGAAGAAAGAGAAAGAAGGACTCTCCCGCAACTGGCGTGAAAAGGCCCAGGAGACCGACGGCATCGTCGACGCCGACGTCATCGCCGAGGTCGTTTCCAAAATGACCGGCATTCCGCTGACGCGGCTCTCGAAGGCCGACGCGGTCCGGTTGCTCGAAATGGAGGCCGAACTCAAGAAGAAGGTCATCAGCCAGACCGAAGCGATCAGCTCGATTGCCCGGGCGGTCCGCCGGAGCCGCAGCGGATTGAAGAATCCCAAGCGTCCCACGGGTGTGTTCATCTTCGCCGGCCCGACCGGCGTGGGAAAAACGTTGCTGGCGAAGTCGCTGGCGCAGTTCATGTTTGGCGATTCCGACGCGCTCATTCAGATCGACATGAGCGAGTACATGGAGAAGCACAACGTGAGCCGGCTGATTGGTGCCCCT
>JAPLOC010000465.1:0-2221 GCA_026692825.1 Planctomycetota bacterium
CAAAGTCGACCAGCAAATCGAGTTCACGCACACCGGTGACATCGAGATCAATCGTCCGGGGAGCGTCCGCCGGCGCGATCTCGGCGTCATAGAGCGGTTTCCCGTCGCCGGAGATTGTCAGATGGACCGAGGTTTTCAGTCGCGGGGCCGCATCGTCAATCCCCGTCACCGCGCGAAACCGCGCGAACTCCCCCGCGATCCGGTATTTCAACCGCGTTTGAGGAAAGATCCCCAATCCGCGGGAATACACCTTTCCCCCGAGCGTCAAAGGCGAACCCAGAACGCTGCGATCTCGCTCGACGTCGCGGGGCAGGTCGAACAGCGGAACCAGTTTTTTGTCGCGCGGCTCCATTTGAGAGAGGTACCGCACTTTGCCCGCGCTGAAGTCGAGGCCCGCCACCTGGTCGGCCGGAATCTTCAATTCCACATTCCCCGCCAGTCGGATTTTGTATTCCCCGTCCGCGAGCGTCGCTCCCAGTGCCTGCAACGAGTCTCCCGTCGCCAAGCGGAGCTGACAAGTCACCTTCGCGGCGGCGATGTTGCGTTTCCGGTAGACCACTCCATAGACGCGGTCGCGAGACACAGGCAACTCTTCGCCGTCAACAAGAAAGGTGATTTTCTCTCCAAATTCCCCCGCGACGCCCGGCAGAAAGTCCAGCACATCGTCTTTGCGGACCACGAGGAGATCGTTTTTGGATTCACGATCTTTGAGCGCGTTCCAGGCGTCGTCGAGAGCCGGCGAGGACTCACCCAGGCGGATCGAAGCGACCCGGTTTGTGGGGAGTTGGGTTTCCGCACCTGAATGCAGCGTGAGCCGGGCACGGTCACGTCCGACCGTCACCTCTTTGCACGACAGGCGGGAACCATCCAACAGTTCCACCCGCGGGCCGGGGGGCAGGGGCACCACCGGAACAGGCTGCCGAATCTCCAGGACGAGCGAACTCTTGATCGTTCGCGACTCGGTCCCGACTTTCAAAACCAGCGACTCGTCGTTCAACTCCACGAGTTCGCCGACAAGTCGATCCCCCACGATGGTTTCCACCTCTGCGGGCGGAAGGGCGGCGAACGCCAGCGACAGCAGCAGCGCTTGAAACATGGGGGGTTACTTGTCTTTCCGCGCGGGACGTCCCGCTTGTTTTACGTTGAATTTCTCCACCGCCTCGGCGTAGTGCGCCCCGAACTTGCGGGCGATGTCTTCTTTGGCCTTGCTCCGCTCTTTCGGGGGGAGATCTCCCCACTCACCCGTATTCTTGAATTTCTTGGGATCGACGTTGCCCGGGGCGGTCGAACCCTTGATCACGCTGTCCTGCGCGGGGGCCGATGACTTATTGCTGTTCCCTCCCGAACCTCCGCCACCCCCTTGCTGTTCCTCGATCTTCTTGATGATCTCATCCAGTGTGGTGATCACTTCTTCTTCGCGCTTCTGAACCTTTTCTCCCGTGCGGGCGAGCTTCAATCGACGCTCCACGTCAAACATGCGCTTCGCGACTTCATCCAGCGACTTGTCCTGAAGTGACTCGAGATCGTACTGCATCAGTGACGCCAGTGTGGCATACCGCATCGGCACCCCCGTGGTGTTCTTCAAAAGCTGCTCGATTGTCGCCAGGCCGGGAGCCTTTTGCAGCAAGTGGTGCTGGCAAACCGCTTTCGAAAACAAGAGCGCCGCCGGGTCGACCACCTCGGTGGCGGGGAGCGACTCCAGCAGGGCGAGCGCTTCGTCGAACATCTGCCGATGAACCAGGTACTTGGCGTAGACCAGACCCAAGTTCGCCGTGTAGAACGGCCCCTCGGCCACTCGCTCCAGCAGCTTCGGTTCGGGAGGGAGCAGTGGCGGGGCGGTCAGGCCACAGGCGTCGACAAACGCCTTCGTGTCGGCGTCGACATCAGACAGTGTGGCGATCGCCAGTTCGAAGAGTTCTTCCGGAGTTCGCGGCTCATCACCCAGCGTCCAGCGCTGAGCGATCTTTTCGACCAGACCGGCGTCCGTGGTTCCCCGTTGGGCCAGCCAAGCGGTGATTTTCCCCCGGACCGTCTCGGCGGACGGCGGCGCGATCAGCACGGGAGGGGCCGGTGCAGCGGGTGCCGCCGCGTCGGCCGGGGCAGCGGCTGGCGGTGTCCCTTCCTGAAACGTCTCCTCCGCGAATCCGCGAGCGTTGACCGCTAGCAGCATCGCGAGGGCGACCGTCAGGAACGTCAGCGTCTGGCTTGAAAATCGAGTCGC
>JAPLOC010000465.1:2242-9664 GCA_026692825.1 Planctomycetota bacterium
TCGCAGTCATGAAGTCATTCCCCCCAGGGGATCGCAGGGACGCGAGGCGGAATTTGCTGGTTGTGTCACGTGCCGAAATCAATCGCACATTGTGCGGGATTCGAGAACGCGTTCGTTACTTGTTACGGCCGGTCGCGATGTCGTAGGTCGCTTTCTGAACACGTGCCTGGCGCTCGGCCAACTCCTGGAGTTGGTCGACCACTTCGGCCTGTTGCGCCTGCTCTCCCTCGACTTCACGACCCAGTCTTCGGGTGCGATTGTTGATTCGCAGTTGCAGGGTCCGCAGCATTTTGAGTTCAGCAAGCTTGTCAACCAGTTCGGGATCCTGTGGCTGCTGATCCTGTTGTTGCTGCTGTTGCTTGTCTTTTTTCTTGCTCTTCTCCATCTCCTTTTGAAGAGCGTCAATCATTTCTTCGAGTGCGTCGATGATGTCCTTTTCGACCGCTTGCGTCACTTCCCCCACATCGGTCTTTTCCAACCGCCGGGAGACGTGTCGCATATCGTCCCGCATCATCTCGACCGCTTCCGGAAACGCGACGGCGGTTCCCTCTTCACGCAGCAACGTGACCGCCTTCGTCGCTTCCAATGCGATTTCGTCCTCCTGTCGTGCCAGTTGCAATGCCCGCGCCGAGTGTTTCTCGGCCCGGTCCGCAGCCGACGTCCGCGACAACTTGATCGTTCCATCGTAGACCAGGAGCTGCATGGTCAACATCCGCTGGAAGCGGGCCTCCAGCATCGCGAGGAAGCGTTCTTTCTCTTCTTCGCGCAACTGCCGCAGGATTTCTTCGAGCTTCTCTTTGGCCCGTTGCAGTTCCGCCAGAGCGTCGTCCTGGTCGTCCGAGGCGTCGTGCCGTTTGTTCTTCTTCAGGTTCTCGATCGCCCGTTCCATCGCTTCCTTGGCCCGTTCGAGTTCCTCCCGACCGGGAGTTTTCGGGCCGCTTTGACCGGGTTGACCCTGCTGAGGCTGCCCCTGCTGAGGTTGACCGGATTGCGGTTTACCCTCTTGAGGCTCTCCTTCACTGGGCTTTCCTTCGCTCGGTTTTCCTTCCCCCTCTTTGGGTTCACCTGGCTTCGCTTCCCCAGACTTGTCACCTGATTTATCGCCGGGCTTGTCTCCCTCTTTCTTCTCTCCCGACTTTTCACCGGACTTCTCCCCGGGTTTGTCCCCTTCCTTCTTTTCTCCGGATTTGTCTCCCGACTTATCGCCAGTTTTGTCACCGGACTTTTCGCCGGACTTATCTCCCGACTTGTCCCCCGGTTTGTCTTCGCCCGGCTTGTCGCCGGATTTCTCGCCGTTCTTTTCACCCGACTTGTCGCCGGGCATCGGGTCAGTCGGCTTCCCGTTCGAGGATTTCGCACCGCTGTCACCGGACTTGGATTGCGACTTGGCGGCTTTGGCCTCGTCGTCTTTGTTGATCTTCCGTTGCAGGGCGTCGGTTTGGTCCTGGATCTTCTTCTGCTGGGCCTCGACATCGTCGAGCGGCACGCCCCGTTCGTTGTCGGCGCGGTTCCCCTTTTCCTTGCCGATCAGCTTGTTGACCTCTTCGAGGTACGCCTTGATCCGCTTTTGCTCGTCCTTCAACTCCTTCTGGCGGTCTTCGCTCAGCAAGAGATCGAGAATGGTCTGCAGATTGCCGATCAGATCTTCCTGCCGTTCGATCGCGTCCCCCAACTTCTGGCCGCGCAAAAGCGTGGCCAGCTCGCTCATCTGGGTGCCAATCCGTTCCTCTTTGCTTTTGCCAATTGCCCGCAACAGCAGGTCGGCTCGTTCCGGGTCGCTCTTCCTCAGTCCCTCGGCGATCCGGTACAGCCCCTCTTCGAACCGTTTGTACTGGCGTTGCAGCGCCTCTTGAGACGAAGACAACCCAGCGACCGGAGCTGCTTCTCCCGGGGCACCTGGGGCTGCGTCCGAGGGGGTTCCCTCCGCGGCCGGTGCCTCTTTCGGCGGAGTTTCCTGCGCCGCTGTCCCCTTCGCCGGGGTGTCGTCTCCCCGTGCTAAGGTGCCGGTCCATCCGACCGAGCAGAACAAACCGACCGCCAACGACAGTCGCACCAAGATCGCGCGTGACACATTCGACATCGACTGGACTCCCGGAAAGTCGGCGAGGGACGAACTACTTCAATCCCTCAATGAGCTTCTTCTTGCGTTCGATTTCGGTCTGCTTCTTCAGGTCTTCCTGGCCACGGATCACACTCCGCAGCATCTCCAACACCTTGTTGTAGTCTTCGTTTTTCAGCATCTGGGCCAGTACCGCTTCCAAACGTTCAATCGTTTTGCCGAGCTGGTCGGCGGCCGCCTCGAACGGTGGAAAGGGATCCGCCTGCTGTTCCAACGCTTCCCGCAACTTGACCAACAAATCATCGCAATCGTTGTAATCGATGGTGTTGATCTCATGCAGCGGTTTCACGATTCCATTTTCGATTCGCTCGAGCATGGGACGCACGTCGGGAATCGAATTGTTGTCGAGTTCGTCCCGCACGTCGCGAAATTCCTCTTCGATCGACTGCGTCTCGTTGTGATTCTTGCGAATCCCCGAAACGCCCCGGTCGACCGAAGTCAATGCCCCCGTCTCCAGCACCGCCAGTCGCTCGGCCTCTTCCTTTGTGCGTTGACCGTCGGCCTTTGCACGCAACGGCTTCGCCTCTTCAAGTCGGGTCCGATGTAGCAGGAGATCCTTCCGGTTGTTTTTGACCTCTTCCAAAATCTGTTCAAAACGCCGGCGGATATTCAACTCCTTGACCGCGACCAGTGCGATCAATTCGTCGTCGGAGACAATTTGAAAGTTGTACGCCGTGCTGGAAGACGAGTGCGGTCCCGTGAGTGTATCGCCATCGCGGGCGACCACTTTCAACGTGAGTTTCTGGCCGACGGCCACGTCGAGATCGAGAACGGAGAATCGTTCGGTGACCGGAACTTCCATCTGACCGTTGGCGGGACTGCTGAACGGTCGCGTTTTGAATTCCTCGGTCGGGGCAGCGGCTCCGCCTTCGATCCGATAGTCAAATCGAGACTCGACCACGCCGTAATCGTCGATCATGCCATACACCTGGCTCCCCTCTTCTGCGTCGCGAATCTGACCGACCAGCGGAATTGTCGCCTGACGGGTGATCGATGTGCCGATCCCTTTCAAACGCACGTCGACTTGCGGCGGTTGATCGAGAATCGCGGTGACATTCAAACGCACTGGTTCAGAACTCTCGATGTCATCTTCGTCGTGCAGACGAAATCGCAGGGCGGCATCGGCGGGCAAGGGGATCGGCCACAGCGGTTTGCCAGCGTCGTCGAGAATCGCCGGGGCCGGCTTCGGTGACAGAACGAACGGGATCCGAATGACTGAGCCATCTTCCCCCAGGGGAGGTTCTGTCACGGCGATGTCGAACTTGGGAGAACTGTCGTCGCCGGTCGCCCCGACTTTCAACTGCGCCCCGTCCCGCGTCAACAACAGCTCGAATTGCTCAGTCTGCAAACGGACCCCGACCAAGGGCTTGTTCACCTTGGCTTCGAGGACAAAATCAGTCCCGGCGGGCAGCGAAACCTGTGCCCCCAAAACGTCCACTCTCGCCCGCAAAACGGTCTTGCCGTCGGTATCGCGCTCGTTTTTCCCCATATAATCGGGGTACAGGCACTGCAACGTGACATGGTCGATCTGAGGCGAGTCGACCACCTGCACCAAAAGCGGCTGTCGGGTTCGGAAGTCGCCGCCACGGACGTGCAGCCGCACCGAATCTTTCAGGCCGGCGAGCTTCTGGCGGAATGTTCCATCCCCGACCCGGGTCATGTAACCATCGCCAGCCCCCGTGGTTTCGACTCCCCGGTACTGATAATGAACTTCGCGCGGGACGACTTTTTCGGGCAGCACATCGACCGCCAGCGCCAAGTCGGCTCCTCGTGGATGCTTGTAGACGCCGTTCTGAAAGTCCACGGGACGCTCTCCCGGGTCGGCCAAAACGTACACCCGCAGTTCCGTATCGCGATGATAGGTGATGTCGGAAAAGTGCAGATTGCGCTGGTACCAAGTCTCAAACACATCGCCGGCGACAGCGTAGAACCCACCCATCGACGCCAGGAGCAACAACGCCAGGCCGGCTGCCCGCAACAACGGCCACGAGTTGAAGACTTCGCCCAGCGACAGTTTGTGCAACAGGTCGGTCGCCTCTTTAGTCGTTTGCGCCAGCATTGTCGCCGTGAGTGGCGGTCCCGCGTGTTCCCCTTCCGCGAGGTCGACCGCAGTGATCAATCGCTCGTTGAGTTCAGGAAAACGCCGTTCCAAAACCAGTGCCAGCGCCCGATTGCGAAACCCCCGGACGACTCGCAGGCCGATATACCAGATCGCCGCCGCGGCGGTGATGGTGGCTGCCAGAACCAACAGAACCCGGCGGGCACCCTGGGGAAGTTCCAGCCCGTAGTCGAGAATCAAAGAGACCCAGAACGCCAACCCGACAATGCAAACAACGAGAGCGAAGCCCTCCAGAAACACATACCTGCGGATTCGGCCGCGAAGTTGTGCGAGGACGTCGAGGACTTCTTGGCGGAGTCCAGGTGAGCCTGTCATGCAGTGGTTTCCGTCGCGGAGGACTCCAGCGGATCCCAACCCTCAACAGGGCCGGCAGAACACGAACTGAGTCACCCTCGGGTGGATCGGTAGTGTACCATACAGTCTGACGCAGAGACAACGTGTCTCGACTGTTTCAAGTTTGTCACAATCCATCCCACTGGCGTCCCGACCGCAATCGCCATAAAATCAAGCTGATGCAACACGTGATGTTCCGCGCCACCGATCCCGGCTGGAGACTCAGGGTGATGTCCCGCTACCTGCTACAAGCGCTCCTGCTGCTCGTCACCTTCGCGCCTGCGACACGTGCTGACGACGATGTCGACTACACCCAGGATATCAAGCCGATCCTGTCGCGCCGCTGCTATTCCTGCCATGGTGCGTTGAAACAGCGGAACGAATTGCGACTCGATACCGCCGCGCTGGCGAAAAAAGGGGGAATCGGCGGGCCGGCGGTTGTTCCTGCCAACTTGCAGGAGAGTCTGCTGCTCGACGCGATCCAGGGGGCGAACGACGTTCCCCAGATGCCTCCTGAGGGAGAGCCGTTGACGGCCGAACAAATTGGCCTGATCAAACGCTGGATTGAAACGGGAGCCAAGGCTCCCACCGAGGCGGTGCCGGTCGATCCTGCTAAGCACTGGGCGTATCAGCCTCCCGTTCGCGGGAATCCGCCCCCGGCCTCCGATCCGGCTTGGTCGCAAAATCCAATTGATGCCTTCATCGCCGCCAGCCAAGCGGCCCATGGGCTCCAATCGAGTCCGCAGGCGGCCAAAAACGTGTTGCTCCGGCGAGTCTATCTCGATTTGGTGGGACTTCCGCCAACAGCCGACGAACTGCGGGCCTTTCTCGCCGACAACTCTGCCGACGCCTACGAAAAGGTGGTCGATCGGCTGCTGGAAAGCCCACAGTATGGCGAACGCTGGGGGCGTCACTGGATGGATGTCTGGCGCTACAGCGACTGGGACGGCTACGGCGCGGAAGTGCGGGAAAGCAAGCCTCACATCTGGCGGTGGCGCGACTGGATTGTGGAATCGCTGAACGCCGACAGAGGCTACGACCAGATGGTCCGCGAGATGCTGGCGGGAGACGAACTGGCTCCGGATGATCCGCAAACGGTCCGGGCGACCGGTTTCCTGGTGAGGAACTGGTTTTCGTTCAATCGCAACGTCTGGCTCGACGCGACGATCGAACACACTTCCAAGGCGTTCCTGGGAACGACGCTGAATTGCGCCCGTTGCCACGACCACATGTACGACCCGATCACCCAGCCCGAGTATTACCAATTCCGGGCGTTCTTTGAGTCGCACGATGTGCGGACCGATCGGGTTCCGGGTCAGACCGATTTGACGAAGGACGGCCTGGTACGGGTCTACGACGCGAAAGCCGACACCCCCACGTTTCTGTTTCGGCGGGGTGACGACAAGCAGCCGGTCACAGACCAGCCGTTGGCCGCCGGCGTGCCGGGCGTGTTTCGCGCGAGTGACCTGAAAGTCGAGCCGGTCGCGTTGTCTCCGCAGGCGTATTATCCGGGAATTCGCGAATTCCAGCAGACCGAAGCCCAACAACAGGCGCAGCGGGATTTTGAGAATGCCCTCCTCAAGCGGAATGAGGGAGAGGCTCGATTACAGGACACCCGAAAGGCACTCGCCGACTTTGTCGCCAGCCAGGGAGCGACCCCCGAAAAGAAGCCTCCCACCGTCGCGTTTCTCGACGATTTCAGCGCGAAAAAAGACGATGCCTGGAAGGTCGACTCTGGCGAGTGGACGTGGGCCGACGGGAAGTTGCGACAACAGACCATTCAAAATGCCTGGACCGGTCTGTTGGCGGTTCCCCCGCACCCGACCGACTGTGTGATTCGCGTCAAGCTGAAGTCGACCGGCGGCCAGATGTATAAGTCGGTCGGAATCTGTTTTGACTATGTCGACCCGCAGAATTTCCAAGGCGCTTATGTCAGTGTTTCGGGCAAGGTGCAGATTTCCCACCACGTGAAAGGACAGGACGCCTATCCCACCACCGGGATGAAGGCGCTTCCCATCGAAGTCGGACGGGAGTACGAACTGCAGGTCGCGGTCGCTGGCCGACTGGTGAATGTTTGGGTCGACGGTGCCCTGCTGATCGCCTACGAATTGCCCGCCGACCGATTCACAACAGGACGATTTGGACTGTTTACGTTCGACGCGTCGGCGGAATTCTCGCGTGTCGAAGTGACCAACGTCCCGGCCGATTTCGCCTTGGTTTCCAAGATCGGCGAAGCGCCTGTTCCGAAGAACGAAGCTCAACTGCAACAAGCGGTTGTCGTCGCGGAACGACAGGTGGCCCTCGCCGACCGTGTTCTGGCGACCGCGTTGGCGAGTCGACTGTGGGTTCAGGCGCGGATCGCCGCGGATAAGGCAATGTTCGCCAATCCGCCTTCCCTGCAAGCTAAAGAACTCGCGGCCACCGCCGCGCTGGCTGAGAAGGAATACAACCTGCGACTCGCCGAACAGCAGCTCGCGGATGCGGAACGGAAACTCGCCGAGGCGAAGCGGACCCCCGGAAATGTCCCTCCGATCACCGCTGCGGAAATGGCGATCGCGACGGCGACCAAGGCGCGGCAGGAGGCGCTGGAAGCGTCCCGGCAGCCGGGCGAAGCCTATACGAAATTCGGCGCGGTCTACCCGGCGACCAGTTCCGGCCGGCGGCTGGCGCTGGCGCAGTGGATCGCCAACAAGTCGAATCCGCTCACCGCGCGGGTGGCGATCAATCACATCTGGCTGCGGCACCTCGGTTCGCCCCTGGTTCCGACGGTGTTTGACTTTGGCTTGAATGGCAAAGCCCCCACCCATCCCGAACTGCTCGACTGGCTGGCGGTCGAGTTGATGGACCACGA
>JAPLOC010000466.1 GCA_026692825.1 Planctomycetota bacterium
CAAAGGGGTGATGTGAACGACTTCTCCCTTGGGGCTCACCTCAACGGCCTGGCACGGCCCCTGTTCAGCGACCAGCGTGTTGCCGTTCGCCAGACGCTCGCATCCCAGCACCTGTGGGCATTTGCTGACATAATTCCAGACTTCCTCACCCTCGCGTGTCACTTCGCAGACCCCGGTCGGCTTGCCGCCGTAGGCGTAGAGAACGTTGCCGTTCGGCAGCACCTGGAAGATCACCGCGATACTGGGGGGCTTGTGTTCCCACACGATTTTGCCGGCGGCATCCAGTTCCAGCAGGCGGTTCGGCCCTTTGCCGTATTCGAAGAACATCAGCTTGCGACCCGTCTCGGCGGGGTCGGCGTGTCCGGTCGTGGCGAACCCGGCCACCAGCAGCAGACTCAGGGTCCAGGCAAATGTTCGACGAATCATGAACGCGAACTCGCAAAAGTGAAATCGTGCGGACGAGGCCAATGTCGGGGCGACACGCAGGAATCGTGGGAAAGTCGTCGGTGATTGTCAACAACCGCAAGATCATCTGTGGGACATCAGCGGACCGGCTTCAGCCATTTGTCGAGGACGGCAAACGCTTCGAGACCGGCGACATAGTGCCCCCCCTCAAAGATCTCGAACGTGGCCCGGTCGGCGAGTCCCAGCTTCTCGTACCAGCTTTGCACAATGCGAAACTCCTCCTGGGCCATCTTCCAATACGCCACCTTGTCCTGCCGACCTTGTTCGATATGCAGCACCCGCGGACAGATCAGCGAGCAGATGTCGGCGTCGGCGAATTCCGTCGCCTGTCGACTGAAAAACGGGTAGTTGTAATCGACCTCGATGTACGCAGTGTAAAACGGCGACGGCTTCGTCATTTTTTGTGTTGACTCCATGAAGTGCCCGCTGACGACGCACGCCGCCAGCCGGCGATCGAGGGCCGCCGCGTACATCGCAGTGCGACCGCCCCAACTGATCCCATACACGCCAATCCGATCACTGGCAACATCGGGGTGGGTGGAAAGAAAGTCGACCGCCCGGATCATTTTGAATTGTTCCAGACCCTGCATCCGCTGCCCAACCATGATCGCCTTGCGATCGAGCCAGTCTCGTTTCTTCGCTCCGTTCATCATGACCGGCGCGAAGACGACATAGCCCTTCTCGACCGCCTGCAATCCGAACCGGTTGTGGTAGTCGGTCTTCTCGACCAGTCCACACACAAGTTCGGGGGTTCCCTCCATGCCGTGCAGCGCCAGAATCGCCGGCCGTTTGCCCGGGAACTTCGTCCGGTCGGGAATCAGCAGCACACCGTAGACGTCGACCTTGTCGAACGCCGGGATCCAGACACGGTAGGCGGTGTGCGACGCCGATTCGCGTACCTGTTCCACGCGGATTTCGCGCTCTGGTGCCTGGTAGGGCAGACCGCCCAAATAGTCGGCGAACCGCGCCCGCCACGGCGCGACCGAGCGCTCGTACGCTTCCACACCGCTGAAATCCCGCTTCCAGGCCTGCGCCCGCTGGGGATACGACGCGTCGAGCAGCTTGTCAAAGTAGGCGTCAAGTTCCGCGCGTTGTTCCTCCTGGTAACGTTTTTCGAGTTCTTCCTGCGGAGGTTGAGCCAGCAAGGGGACGGCCCCCCACAGCAACCAGGACACGAGGAAACAACGGAAGGACGACTGTGTTCGAAGCATGGTGCGATGGGGTTGAGAAGAACGAGGACGATTCGAGTCAACGAAAACGAGAACGCCGGCGAACAGGTACGGGCGAGGGACAATTGCGTCAGCCGTGGATCACCACCATCTTCTCCTCGGTCATTTCCCGAATCGCGTAGTGCGGCCCTTCCTTCCCCAGGCCGCTGTCCTTCAGGCCGCCGTAGGGCATCAGGTCGGCCCGCCATTGCGTTCCCCAGTTGATGTGCAGATTGCCGCTGTCGACTTCGCGGGCGAATTTCAGAGCCCGGTCGATGTCCCGGGTGAAGATGCTCGCGGACAGGCCGTAGTTCGTGCTGTTGGCAAGCCGAATCGCTTCGTCAATGCCGTCGACGCACGTCACCGCGACCGCCGGCCCAAACAGCTCGTCGCAACTGATGCGCATGGCGGACGAAACGTCGGCCAGAATCGTCGGTTCATAAATCGTCCCCCGCCGCTGTCCCCCCGTCACCAGCTTCGCTCCCGCCCCCACCGCCGAGGCGACCCTCGGCTTCAGCGCGTCGAGAAAATCGCCGTACACACCCGTCGTCACAAGGATCCGCTGCGCCGAGATACAGACCTGTCCGGCGTTGGAAAACCCCGACACCGCGACCAGGTTCGCCGCCTTCTCGAGGTCGGCGTCATCCAGGACGATCACCGGACTGTTGCTTCCCAATTCCATTGTGACACGCTTCACGCCCGCCATCCGACAGATCGCGTCTCCAATCTCGTAGCTGCCCGTGAAGCTGATCTTTCTCACCCGGCGATCGGTACACAAAACGTTTCCAATCTCTCCCCCACCTCCAGTCACACAGGCGATCGCCTCGGGGGGTAAGCCTGCTTCCAAAAGAATCTCCACCAGCTTCAATGCCGACAGAGGGGTGTCGCTGGCCGGCTTGATAACGACCGCGTTCCCGGCGGCGATCGCTGGTCCGACTTTGTGCGCCACCAGATTGAGAGGAAAATTGAACGGCGTGATCGCCGCCACAATTCCACAGGGAACCCGCAGTGTGAACCCGAATTTCCCCTTTCCGCCCGGCGCGGCGTCCAGTGGGACGACCTCGCTCGTGATCCGCCGCGCTTCGTCGGCGGAAACGTCAATGGTCTCTCGCGCCCGGCTCGCCTCGAACAGCCCTTCGGCGAGAATCTTCCCCTCTTCCGCACTGATCGTTCGGCCCAAGTCCTGCTCGCGCGCCAGCATCAACCCGGCGGCCCGCCGTAAAATCGCCGAGCGGTCGTACGCCGGCATATTCCGCATGATTTTCGCCCCCTCGACCAGCGTGGCCAGGGCCGAATCGACATCGGCGGCGGTCGCTTTGGGAACGGTGTCAATCACCGCGCCGTCGTAGGGATTCGTCACATCGATCCGCGACGATCGATCCTGCCATTGTCCGCCAAGGAACATCCGCATCGAAAAACTCCAGTGAGAATGACCGTTTGGCTCGGGCACAACGTCTCATTTTCCAGCGTGCGAAGTATAGCAACGAGTCTTGCCTGGCAGGGAGCGGATCGAAATCGAACCAGCGATCGCCGCAAGCCAAGTTTGCCGACCATTGCACGCACCAGTGTCCCGTCGTACTGTGCGGACGCAGAGTTCCTCCCCCACCGCGAGGCGTTCCATGAGCGACCGTTCAGAGACTGCGACGAAATCCGCGTCCGCCGGCCAGTTCGGCCAGCCAGAGAGCGAGCGTCCCACCAGCATTCGTCGAATGGTGGTCGCCGTCACGGTCGGAATGGCGGTCATTCTGTATCTCGACCGGTTCTGTGTCAGCACGTCCGAACGGTACATCAAAGAAGATCTGGGACTGAGCGAAACACAGATTTCGTGGTTCACCAGCGTCTTTTTCTGGGCCTACGCGCTCGGACAGGTTCCCGCCGGCTGGTTTGGTGACCGGGCGGGAATTCGCTGGGTACTCGCAGGTTACATCCTGCTCTGGTCATTGTTCACCGGCTTCATCGGTCTCGCCACGGGTGTGGTGATGCTGCTCACGATGCGGGTCGGGTGTGGGATCGCGCAGGCCGGGGCTTTTCCACTGAGCGGAAGTCTGGTTCGCCGTTGGGTTCCGTTTCAGAATCGTGGTTTCGCCAGTGGCCTGGTCGCGTTGGGAGGTCGACTCGGGGCGGTCATCGCGCCGCTCCTGACGGGCTACCTGATGATCAGCTTTGTTCCGTTGTCGACGCCGGTTCAACTCGACGGAAGGACGATTCTTGCGCCTCAGGCCCTGGCGAAAAAACTGCTGCCGTCGAAGCCAGACGACAAAAGTGGCCCCCCGACGCCAGCCAGTCACGTGTGGACGTTGCTCACATCCGCTGACCAGGAGACGCTGCGCGAAATCGCGACCGCCGATCCCGAGATCGGCTCCACCCCTGATTCCGCCCAGCGGGTCGCCGACGTGATGAACCACATTCTGAATTCGCCGAAACTGTTTGACGAAGCGTCGATGGGGCGACTCTCGTTATCGGAGGAGGCGGTCTCATTCCTCAAACGTGACACTCTGGGTGGCCCCCCGCTGACCGAAGTCGAACGGCCGCGATTTCATCGACTGATTCTCGAGTCGGCGTTTCGCAATGAGGTGGGCAAGCTGTATGTGAAGGGCTGGCGTCCCGTGCTGTTTGTCTACGGTTTCGCCGGCGTGGCGGTCGCGTTTTTGTTCTGGTTCGTGTTTCGCGACTGGCCCGCGAAACAGCCGTGGTGCAATCTCGCGGAACAGCGACTGATCGCGGGCGTCGCGGAAAACGCCGCACTCCCGGCCGACCTGCCCACCGCGACATCCAAGCCGACTTCGACAAAGCTGCCGATCCTGGCGATTCTGCGCAGCCGGGGCTTGATGCTCAGTTCGATTTCCCAGTTCGGGACCAACGTTGCTTGGCTCTTCCTGTTGACCAGTCTGCCGCGCTATCTGATAGAAGTCCACGATGTGCCGATTTTGAAACGAAGTCTCATGGTGTCGCTCCCGCCGCTCGCGGGGATCGCCGGCATGCTGCTGGGAGGCCGTCTGACCGACTGGCTGACGGGCGTGATCGGCCTGCGGTGGGGTCGGGCGCTGCCGATGGGACTCACGCGGTTTGGGATCGCGATCGCGTATCTGGCCTGCCTCTGGGTCGAGTCGGCGTGGTGGGCGATCGCGATGGTGGCCGCTGCGTTTTTCTTCGTCGATTTGGGAGTGGGGGCGGTCTGGGCCTATATGCAGGATGTGGGGGGGCGGCATGTTGGCCCGGTGCTGGGGTGGGGGAACATGTGGGGAAACATTGGCGCCGCCGTCGCCAACCCGCTCTACAATTTTGTACTCGGGGAACATCCCACGGTGCGCGACTGGAACAATCTGTTTATTGTGTGTGCCGGCATGGCGGTCGTCTCGGGAGTCGCTGGCCTGGCAATCAACGCGAATATCCCGGTGGAAGAACCGAGCTAGTGGGGTTGTAAATTTCCGCCGGCAAAACCGGTGTAAACGCGTGCGACTGGTGAGCCATTCCAGCCAAGACATGAGCGGGAATCGCCTCAGCTATCACACCCGGACGAGCAAGCCCTGGAGACACCCGCAGCAGATCATCAAGTTGTTGCGGTTCCTCGGCGGTGAAGGCTGAACAGGAAGCGACGGTTGTCGATGCCGCCCATCCTCGGACAAACGACTCAGCCGCCACGCAAATACTCCCGGTGGTCGGGGAGGAGACAACGCACAACCCAATCTTGCCAATCACGGAAGAGCGTCGTGCAAGGCCACCGGGCATCACGCTCGGTGCGGGCTTTCCAAGTCAGGTGGACGACGGCGAGGAGGTTCGAGGGATCAGCGGTTGCGAAGAGAACGTCATCGCAATCAATGCGGTGAGCAACTGCAACAACCGCTACACCGTGCAGCGCGTGATCGCATGATAGCTCCTTCTGGAGTTCCTTCACCAATGCCTCACCGGAGTCTTGAAGGACTTCCCACGGTTTCAGCCACTCGATTTGAGGTGGTATTGCTTTGAGCATATTTTCTCCAATTGTCCGTCCCTCTTGGATTCACTCCCCGATCACCTTCACAAGCACGCCGTAGAAGATTTGCTCCCACGGGCCGAAGTCCAGCTTACCGTTCGTGATGGCGACGACAACCTCCCGGCCCATGACTTGCCGCTTCATGTGGGCGTCGGCGTTGTCTTCGCCCGTGCGGTTGTGCTGATACGTCTGCGGCGAAGCGTCGAACGGCGCGAGTCGTTCCAGCCATTTCTGGTAGTCGGCGTGCAGCCCCGGTTCGTCGTCGTTGATGAAGACACTTGCGGTGATGTGCATCGCATTGACCAACACCAATCCCTCCTGAACGCCACTCGCGCGGACGATCTCCTCCACCCGCGGCGTGATGTTGATGAAGCCCACACGCTGTGGGATTTCAAAGGTGAGGTACTCGGTTGTTGATTTCATCGGACGTCCAAAGCACTCGGGGCAATTGCCGACCAGACACGCCTCTTTTACAATGAAGACGCAACGGCGGCAAACTCGCCTCCTTTTTGTTCGAGAACCGAAACACCGCCCTGCGGGGTTTTACTTTCTCCACGAATCACGAACTGAGTCCGGTCAAAGTCCAGATCACAGACCCGCAATTGACAGCATTCCGAAATCCGCATGCCAGTGCCGGACAGTAGTCCCACGATCAGCCCTTGGGTTCCCATTTCCGGCACCGCGAAAATGAGCCGACGAACCTCTTCCCTGGACAAGGGTGACGACAAAATGGCTTTATCGCCACGAGCAAAGAAACTTGCCGCCGAGATCACGCGTGGAAGCCCGAAGATGGGTGACCTAAAAAAGCGTGGCAGCGAGATCAAGAAGGATCACGATCTGGCAACGGAGCTTTGGTCGACGGATGAATACAGCCCGCGTCTACTCTCGACGCTCATATTCGATCCGAAACTCCTTACAGAAGATGTCATCAATCAGCTTGCCACCGACATGCTTCGACACGACGCGGAGGAACGCAACCAATTGGCGGATTGGCTGTTGGCGAACCAACTCACCAAAACCAAGAAACTTGTCGCTTTGATCTCGACGTGGGAGAATAATCCGTCTCCGATCCTGCGCCGCTGTTTCTGGTATCACCAAGCGCGGCTGCGCTGGGTCGGGCAAACTCCTCCCTCCAACAGTGCAGAGCTGCTTGATTCCTTGGAAAGCAAGATGGCGATTGCAGAACCCGAAGTTCAATGGGCGATGAATTTCTGTGCTGGCCAAATTGGCGTTCACGAGCCCGAATTTCGTTCCCGATGTATCAAACTCGGGAAGGCATTGGGGCTCTACAAAGACGAGCATGTTGCCAAGAACTGTACGCCGTCGTACCTTCCCGAGTTTATCAGGATCGAAGTCGCCAAACGTGAATGACAGTGACCGCAGATAACCCTCTGCTGCAAGGGAACGGGGCGCGCGCGTCGTGTCGTTTGTAGTCAGCCGGGCGATTGCCTCGGCAGGTGAGCGTGGTCGTTAAGCACGCGTTTGGGCCACCGCGAATCCAGCGGCGGCTTCCGAGGGAACGTGGTTCGATGGCTGCCCGGAGAACGTCGTATTGCGCTCGAAAGCACACTGCCGGCTCAGCAGTGGCTTCGCCCTCCCGAGACGCGGTTCCTCGACACTACCTGTCGCGTGCCGCGACCAAGAGTACTCGGCAGGAGCCTCGCCTTCCCGTCCCCTCGATGGCGTTGTGATCACGCGTATTGATTGAGGACCGAACATCGGAACTCCAATCCTGCGTCTTCTCCGGAAACTGGCCCCCGGTCGTCTCCCCGGTTACGATACACAAGCACCCGTCGATCGGACGTGGATCCCCCACGTCGCGTCACATTTGTTGCCGAGATTCTCCGAACATGCCTCGTCGTTTGTGCGCTCTCGCATTCCTGCTGCTGGTCCCGCTGGCGAGTGACCTGCGGGGGGCTCCGCCGGTTGATTTTCAACGCGACGTCCAGCCAATTCTGAACGAACATTGCAACGCCTGCCACGGTGTTGACGCGAATGACCGCAAAAGCGGTTTGCGGCTCGATCTGCGGGAGAACGCCCTCAAGGGGGGCGAATCCGGTACCCCTGCGATTGTCCCGGGCAAAACCGACGACGGCGAACTGCTCCGCCGAATTCTGTCCGCCGACGAATCGGAGGTGATGCCCCCTCGAAGCCACAACAAACCCCTTACTCCCAAACAGATCGAAACGCTCAAACGGTGGATCGCGGACGGGGCGAAATACGAAACGCATTGGGCGTTCTCCACTCCCCAAAAGCCAGCGGTTCCCGCCGTTGTCACTCCTCATCCGATCGACGCGTTCGTCCGTTCGCATTTGAAATCGCTCGAAATCGCCCCGTCGAGACAAGCCGACCCGGCTACCCTGTGCCGGCGGCTGTACCTCGACC
This sequence comes from Planctomycetota bacterium, assembly GCA_026692825.1. GTDB lineage: Bacteria > Planctomycetota > Planctomycetia > Planctomycetales > Planctomycetaceae > UBA10511. The sequence goes on from JAPLOC010000466.1 coordinate 8,032, forward strand.
TCATTGGACTTCCGCCGACCCCCGAAGAGTTGGCGACGTTTGAAAAAGTCGGGGTCGAGGCGACTGTCAAGACGCTGTTGGCGAGCGAGCGGTTTGGCGAAAAGTGGGCCCGGCATTGGCTGGATGTCGCCCGCTATTCCGACACGAATGGCTACGAAAAAGATGTGCAGCGCGAGCAATGGGCCTGGCGCGACTGGGTGATCGACGCGTTCAATCGAGACATGCCGTACGATCAGTTTCTGATCGAGCAGATCGCGGGGGATCTGCTCCCTCAGGCGACGCAGTCGCAGGTGATCGCGACCGGGTTCCTGCGGAACAGCATGATCAACGAAGAGGGGGCGATTGTCGCTGAGCAGTTCCGCATGGTCGAGATGTTTGACCGCATCGACTGCGTGGGGAAAGCCGTTCTGGGGCTGTCGACGCAGTGTGCCCAGTGTCATACGCACAAATTCGACCCGCTGACGCACGACGAATACTACGGCATGTTCGCGTACCTCAACAACACGTACGAAGCACAATCGTGGGTTTACACCGCCGACCAACAGAAGCAGCTCGCCGACATCCGCCTGAAGGTCGAGGACGCCGAACGACGCTGGCGGGCCACCCGTCCTCAGTGGGAGCGGGAATTCGCCGACTGGCAACAGAATCTGCTCAGTCAGCAGATTGTCTGGGAACCGTTGGAAACGATTGAACTGGGGAGCATCAGTGGACTGAATCACCCGACCCAGGAAGCGGACAAATCGATTCTGATGAAAGGGCACCCCAGCGGCGATGTGTTCTTTATCGGTGTTCCCAAACTGGATGGGGTGACCGGTGTGAGGCTGGAAGCGCTGACACACCGCGATCTGCCGCACAATGGACCCGGGCGCAGCCGACTGGGGACCTGGGCGATCCACGAAGTCGAGGCGTTCGTTAAAAAGCCGGGCAGCAATGACTGGGAGAAGCTGAAACTGGTGAACGCGACGGCGGACTTTTCGGAACCCGAACAGAAGCAGCCCGACGGGAAAAAGCCGCGTGGTCCAGTCGGATTGCTGATCGACGGGACCGACGATTCGACCTGGCTTTCGGACCGTGGCATGGGATTGCGAAATCAGCCGTCGACCGCAGTGTTGCAGTTCGAGCAACCGGTCAACGCGCCCGAGGGAACGCAGTTCAAATTCGTGATGCGGATGGGAGACATGCTGGGTTGTTGCCGGGTGAGCCTGACCCGGCAGGCGGCACCCGTCGCGCCTCCGGTCGATCACGCCGCAATTCTGGCGTTGCAAACGCCGGCCGACCGGCGCCCTCCCCAGCAGACCGCGACCCTGCTGGCCGCCTGGCGGGCTAACGACGAAATCGCGACATTGTGGAAATCGTCGCCGCAGGCGGGGACATCGATTCTGCACCTGGCGGACCGGGATCCCGCCGACCCCCGGGCCACCCATTTACTCGATCGCGGCAACTGGGATCGGCCACTGCAAGTCGTTGAGCCTCACGTGCCGGCGGCATTCCATCCCTTCCCGGCCGATGCGCCGCAAAATCGGCTCGGATTCGCGCGCTGGCTGGCGGATGCGAAGTCTCCGTTGACCGCGCGGGTGGAGGTGAACCGCGTTTGGCAGTCGATTTTTGGTGTCGGGCTGGTCGAGACGGCGGAGGACTTTGGAACCCGCGCCGCGGTCCCCGAATACCGCGAAGTTCTCGACTGGCTGGCGGTCGATTTCATGGAACATGGCTGGAGCCGAAAGCACCTGATCGCGACGATTGTCACGAGCGCGACCTATCAGCAGTCGTCGAGCGCGACGGCGACCCAGTTGGAACGCGATCCGCGGAACGCGCTCTTGGCGCGCGGACCGCGGTTCCGGGCCGACGCCGAGGTGGTGCGCGACATCGCGCTCGCCGTCTCGGGACTGCTCACTGCAAAAATGGGCGGCCCCGGTGTGATTCCCCCGGTTCCTCAAAACATGCTCGATTACAACTACGTCTACCCCGGCTACTGGAAGCCCGCGGAGGGGGCCGAGCGGTATCGACGGACCGTCTACGGATTCCGCAAACGGTCGATGCCCGACCCGGTGATGTCGAATTTCGACGCTCCCAACGGAGACTTCGCCTGTGCCCGCCGAATCCGGTCGAACACCCCCCTCGCGGCGTTGACTGGGCTGAACGAAACGATTTTTGTCGAGTCGGCCCGGGCTCTGGCGTTGCGGGTGCTGAAGGAAGGGGGGGCGACCGACGCCGACCGGGCGTCACGAGCATTCTCCCTCTGCACTCTGCGACAACCCACGCCGGCGGAACGGGACGCGATTCTGACGCTGCTGGAATCGCGGCGGAAGCGGATCGCCGACGGCTGGCTCAACCCGCGCGAAGTGACGACGGGAGATCCCGCGACCCTGCCAGCGCTCCCCCCAAACACCACACCGCAAGATGCCGCCGCGTGGACTCTGGTCGCGCGCGTGCTGCTGAATCTTGATGAAACCATGACGAAGAATTGAGGCGAACCATGAACATCAGCCAGGAATTGCAAGCCGCCCGGGCGCGGTTGTTGAGTCGTCGGTGGTTTTTAAGAGACTGTGGCGTCGGACTGGCGGGAATCGCCGCCCAATCGTTGTACGCCGGTGAAACGGCACGGGGGAGCGATGCTTCCCCGAATCCACTGGCCCCCCGTCAACCGCACTTCACCGGGAAGGCGAAGCGCGTGATTTACATCTTCCAGGCTGGCGCGCCGAGCCACCTGGAGCTGTTCGACAACAAACCCGAACTGACAAAACGGAACGGCCAGCTCCCTCCCGCCGAGCTGCTCAAAGGGTATCGCGCGGCGTTCATCAATCCCAATTCGGCGCTCCTGGGACCGAAGTTCAAGTTTGAAAAGCACGGGCAGTGCGGGATGGAACTGAGCGAAGTTCTGCCGCACACCGCGAAAATCGCCGACGATTTGTGCCTGATCCGCACGCTGCAGACAGAAGCGGTGAACCACGCCCCAGCCCAGATCATGATGAACTCCGGATCGCAGCAATTCGGTCGACCGAGCTTTGGTTCGTGGTCGCTGTATGGCCTGGGAAGCGAGTCCGCCGACCTGCCGGGGTATGTGGTGCTGACAAGTGCCAAAGGGACGAGCGGCGGTGCCAGCAATTACGGCTGCGGGTTTCTTCCCACAATGTACGGCGGAACTCCGTTTCGCAGTACGGGGGATCCGGTGCTGTATCTGTCGAACCCGAAGGGGATTGAAGACGAAACGCAGCGTGGCATTCAGAGCTACGAAATGGCCTATCGGCTGCAAACGAGCGCACCCGAGCTGATGGATCTGGCGAAGGAGCCGAAAGAGGTGCTGGAACGGTACGGCATCAAGGATCCCAAAGAGGCGAACTTCGCGCGGAACTGCCTGCTGGCACGGCGGTTGATTGAACGAGGAGTGCGGTTTGTGCAGTTGTTTCACGAGGCGTGGGACCAGCACGGCAACCTGACGGCCGGCGTGAAGCAGAACGCACTCGACACCGATCAGGCGAGTGCCGCTTTGGTGACCGACCTCAAGCAGCGGGGCCTGCTGAATGACACGATTGTCATCTGGGGGGGCGAGTTCGGAAGAACGCCGATGGTTCAAGGTGGCAACGACGGCCGCGACCATCACAACCGCTGTTTCAGCCTGTGGCTGGCGGGTGGCGGGGTGAAGCCGGGGCACACGCATGGCAGCACGGATGAATTCGGTTTCAACGTCGCGGCCGACCCGGTTCACGTGCATGATCTGCATGCCACGCTGCTGCACCTGTTAGGTTTCGACCACACGCGGCTGACCTTCCGCTTCCAGGGGCGCGACTATCGACTGACAGACGTCCATGGAAAGTTGGTTCCGGGGATTCTGGCTTAAGTGTGGAAAGTGCGATGAACTCGAAGGATGTTGTCGTCCGGTGGAATGGTATCAACGCTTGACTGCGACGTGATGGACAGTGGGCTACATCCCTGCGCACAGCGATTTCCCCGGTTCGAATGGCGTATGGAGGAATTCGCGACAGACAGGAGTCTGCTGATGTTGAAACGCGATATTCCGCACGTCGGAAAATTCGCCGTTCCACCCGAACCGCTTTCTGATGGGCGCGGCTCGACGTAAACCCTCGGTTTTCGACCGCGTGGTGGTTAACAGCCGATGCGACTTGACGCGCAACGAATTCCCGACTAAACCTACCACCTGATCAATGAAACCGAACTGCGGTCGCCGATGCGGTGTCCGCTTGTGTAGGAGTGGTTGGTTCGTTCAACGATCGCATGCTCGCTCCCCGCTGGTGTAACGGTAGCACGAATGACTCTGGATCATTCAGTCCTGGTTCGAATCCAGGGTGGGGAATTTTCGCTGTAAACTGTTCCCATATCGCGAGTTGCGATAACTGCCTGAGGGCTGCAACAGGAGTCGGTTGTATACCGATTTTTGGCCACAACCCTCAAACTACCCTGAATCGGGTGGAACTGAGGGAATCGGACACGCGGGTTTCTGGTGGATTGTCCACTTGGAATCTCGCCCTGGGTGCCGATCGACTTCGCAGATACGATGCCGGCGGCGGAATTCGGGCCAAAGCGGTTGAAGTCGTTGCGCGACCGACCGAATGATTCTCAAGGGGTTGCCACGGTGATCAACGAATCGGTGCCCCACCGTATCAACGGTCAGGTCGAGAGTAGCACTGGGGGTGGCAAAACACGGCCTTCGTCTCTTCAGGGTTGAGTGCAAGAATCGAAGGGAATTGAACGCCACGATTGCTCGCGGAAAGGTTCCGCAAAACGAAAACCGCCCGCAGCATCTTGCGATGCTGCGGGCGGTTCTGAAGGCGGAGAGGGAGAGATTCGAACTCTCGGTAGGCTTGCACCCACACTAGTTTTCGAGACTAGCACAATCGACCACTCTGTCACCTCTCCAGGGTGGGGAGGGACGATTTTACGCCACACCCGCCCAGCATTCAAGCGTGAAATCGGTTTGACCGCCCCCCTCCCAACGGCCACAATGGCGGGGTCACCCCGATCCGCTCAAACCCCATTGTCCCCGCATGATACCGCCGCGCGTCGAATTGCTGCTGGTCGAAGATAGTCCCGACGACGCGCTGCTGATTGAAGAGTTTCTGGCCGACGCCCGCCAAGCCGACTTTCACGTCACCCGGGTCGATCGGCTGACACAGGCGCAGCTTCGAGTCACTGACCCGGGAATTGACGCCGTTCTGCTCGATCTGCAATTGCCCGACAGTCGTGGCATCGACACGTTTCGGCGTTTGTATGCCAATTGCCCCAGCATTCCGATTGTCGTGCTGTCGGGAAACGAAGACGAGCAGCTCGCGCTGACGGCTGTTCACGAAGGGGCCCAGGATTACCTGGTCAAATCGCACGTCAGCACGCCGGTTCTCGAAAAGACGATTCGCTATGCGATCGAACGAAGTCGAACCCGCAAGGCTTTGGAAGACCGGGCCGCCGAGCTGGCACGGTCGGAAACCCGGTTGCGCGAACAGGCGGGGATTCTCCAGTCGATTCTCAACAGCATCGCCGACGGCGTGGTGGTGACCGACGACCGAGGCCGGCTGCTGGTGTCGAATCCGGCGGCCCGGGAGATTCTGGGGGCCGTTCCCCGCGAGTTCATACCCGAAGAACTGACCGAACAAAGCGTGCTGTTTCTCCCCGACATGGTGACCCCTTACGAGGTCTCTGAATTGCCGCTGGCGAGAGCGATGCGCGGGTTGGCGTCGCGCGAGATCGAGATGTACCTGCGCCGGCCGACCGATTCGCTGGGAATCTGGCTGGCGGCCAACGCGACGCCGCTACGCGACAGTGCCGGTCAGGTTCGCGGCGGCGTCGCGGTGTTTCGCGACATCACCGAACACAAACAGGCCGAGGCGGAATTGCGCCAGGCGAAAGAGGCGGCGGAGTCGGCGAGCCGCGCGAAGAGCGCGTTCCTCGCCAGCGTCAGCCACGAGATTCGCACTCCCATGAACGCCATCATCGGCATGACCGAATTCGTTCTCGACACCCCGTTGTCTCCGCAGCAGCGGGAATGGCTGCGGATCGTGCAGGAGTCGGCCGAGTCGCTGTTATCGTTGATCAATGAGGTTCTCGACTTTTCCAAAATCGAGGCGGGCAAACTCGATCTCGAAGAAGTGGAATTCAGCTTGCGCGATTGCATTGGGGCGACGCTGAAGTCCCTGGCGATGCAGGCCCATCGCAAACGGCTGGAATTGGTGGCGGATGTCGACTTGGGTGTCCCCGATCTGGTGCTGGGCGATCCCACGCGGTTTCGCCAGGTCTTGGTCAATCTGGTGGGTAACGCCATCAAGTTCACCTCGTCTGGCGAGATTCTGGTGCGCGTCCACCCCGAGTCGCAACTTGGCGACCAGATGATGCTGCACATCGCCGTCAGCGATACTGGCATCGGTATCGCCGAGGAAAAACGCGATCGGCTGTTCCGGGCGTTTGAGCAGGTCGACAGTTCCATGGCGCGGCGGTACGGCGGA
>JAPLOC010000467.1:0-1402 GCA_026692825.1 Planctomycetota bacterium
ATCGCCTCGGGATCGACGTTATTCAAGGGGAACGTGCCCCCTCCTTCGCCGGGAGATCGCTTCATCGTCTGAACCGAGTTGAACGTGACGCCGTAGAATCCGTTTTGGTCGAAATTGAGCGACGTGTTGTAGAATCGGGCCGGACCGGTTGCGCTGCGATCATCGCTGATCGCCCAGTATGTGCCAGTGGAGGAGTCATAGTCGATTCCCGAGAGCCCCCCGACCTGAGTTCCCGAGTACATCGTCCCGGTCGGCAGCGTCTGCTGCCCGATGTATCGCAACCCTTCGATCGGGCCGGCAAACGCCGCCGCGGTCGTTCCCGAGACCGCCAACCCCACCAAAAACCGCCTTGTTCGCTCCAGCCAGCTCATAAAGTTCCTCCGCAGTTGCCGTTGTGAAATTCGATCGAACTCGACTCCGTGCGCCGGGGACCGTTGGCGGTCCACCTTGCCAACGTTCCGCACCGTCAAGTATTCAATGCGGGTTTTAACTCGGATCCATACCGCTCTGATGAATCCGAGATGAACTTCCCGTGTGCGCGCCAAACCTGAACGCGATACTCACAGTTCTGAGTAAATTGGATCACATCCGCGGCGCACCTGGCGCTACAAGAATGGAGCGTTCGGCAATGGCGCGCGGGAATGCGCGGAGCGATCCCGGCAATTTGCCGCCGGTCTTTGAACGCTTGGAAATTCCTGAAGCGGGGTGGATGGAATTGCGGGGTGCGCCTCTTCCGGATGAGCCCGAAAGCCGTCCGAATCCCAGCCACTCCAGAGCGACCTGCCCCGGATTCAATTTCCCGCGTGTCGTTTGCGTCGCCACCGCCACGCGACCGGGACAACCCCTGAAAGCACGACAAAAACCGATTTCACAATCGAACGGTGCGGCGCGGTCGTCCACAAAACGGGTGAAATGCCAGGAACCACAGTTGCCTGACTTTCGAGTTCGAACAACAGCAATCGTTCGGGGGCGACGTAGAGCGATTGCGAAGTGGACTGGCCCGGAATCACGGCACTGGGGGTTCCCGACTCAACGTCGACGACCCATGTCTCAGCAATCAATAACTGATCGGGCCGATTGCCGGTCGCCAGTCCTTTCAGATGATCGCCGATCTCGGGCCGCCGCTGCACCCTGACGGCGAGTGATTGTCCCTCCGGAGAGAATGCGATTGGTGCCAGAGAACAACCCTGGGGCCAGCGTGTCGAGAGCTTCGCTGGCGACGTTTGGGTCTTGTCGCTCGCGACTTGAGTCGCCGAATTCTCGTTGGCGTCAATCAACGGCAGAATGACTTGATTTCCTGAAACAACCGAGACAACGGCGCGTCGACGACCATCCGGCGACAACACGGATGGCCCCGGAATGCCGATTGTATTCTTGGAGACTTCCCCGGAAACATTCCAAG
>JAPLOC010000467.1:1417-12374 GCA_026692825.1 Planctomycetota bacterium
CCAAGTGGCTTTCGACCCAAATACGGCGTCGCGTGCGCTGAGAAATCGGCCGTCCGGAGTGAATTCGAGTTTCCCCGACGTCGAACCCGGCAGGTTCCACGAGACGGCCGTACGAAGTTGGGGGACCTCATGCAGAGAGACCTCCGCAGGACGCGAGTCTTCCGATCGATTCGCTCCGTTCGCAGCCGACGCTAGCCACCGTCCATCGGGTGAAAACGCGAGAGAACCGACGGGAAAGGTGTGCGCCTTTGTCCGTTCAACCTGTTCACCGGTCTCGGCGTTGAACAGGCCGACTTGATGCAGGTCGTCGGTCGCCGCGAGCCAGCGACCGTCAGCCGACAGGGCGAGAGGCGCGTGGAACCCGGCGATTGTTGAGATACGTCGATCCTCGGAGACGCGCCAGAGGTCGATTGACGGCTGGTTCTGATCAGACGGCACCTGAATCGCCATCCAGCCGCCGTCCGCTGAAAACGCGACCGGACGGACGAAGTAATCGCCGCCGGTCGTTTGGAATTCGCGCCAGAACTTTCGCTGTTCGAGATTCCAGACGCGTAGTGGACTGGTCGAGTGATCACCGAGTGAGCTGCGACCGTTGGCAAGGAGGGCGCCACCGGCGACAATTTCCGAGAAGCACGCCGGGTTGTCCGATTGAAACTCGTGCGCGGGGAGCGGCAGTGAATTCACCAGTCGGCCGTTCTGAAGATCCCACTGCTGGACTTGCCACGCACCGCCGACGGGGAGTCCGACCACCGTCAGCTTCGTGCCGTCGCTCGACCAGCCCGCCAGCGCTTGGCAAGGAGACAGGCGAACGAGCGGTTCCGGCGGCAGCAACCAGAAAACGGCCAGTGACAAGGCGAAACATGCCAACGCGAAGAAACGCAGCAGCATGCCAAGACAGCCGACGGATCCCGCCGCTCTTTGTGGCTTTGAACTCGGTGTCGAATTGCTCATTCGTCGATCGTCCAGATCCGAACCGTTCCGTCGTCATTGCCGGTGATCAGTCGCCGACTGTCCGTGGAAAATACCAAATACTCCGGCCGATTGTCGTTGCTTCGCAGTGTACGCCGCAACCGCCCGCTGCCAACGTCCCAGATCTTGATCGTCCGGTCAAAACAACAGGATGCCAGCCGCGAACCATCGGCGCTGAACACGGCGTTCGCGAACATTCCCGAATGACCGCGCAGTTCGTGAACAAGTTCTCCTCCAGGAACGCGGCGGATCTGCAACGTGCCCGGAATGTTGGAGATCCCCGATCCCGAAGCAGCGATCAGGTCGCCGGCTGGAGACAACGCCAAGTTGCGAACCATGTCCCCCGGCTCCCGATACGTCAGCAGTGTTTTGCCGGCGGCTGCGTCGGCGACGACGACATTGGAACCGAGCGCGCCGGCCACCCGACTGCCGTCGGAGTTCAAACAGGTCCGGTACCAGGCCCCTGGAACAGTCACATGGGGTTCGCCATTGCCAGCATTCCACACCCGTAGCGCGATGCTTCCCTGTCCGTCGGCGTATCCCGTGGCGAGCAGCGAGCCATCGGCGTTGTAGGCTGGCCGATCGATCGCGCCCGGCATGGTGGTCAGGTAGTCTCCACTCTCGACTTCCATCACATGCATCGTCCCTGCGGCCATCCCATTGGAAAACACGACCGCGATCACACTTCCGTCCGGATGAAACGCTGCCCCCGAGATTCCGCTCTCCACAGGCGAGATTCTGCGAATGATCTCGCCCGTGTGGGTGTCCCAAATGACGAGGGGCTGCTGGTCTCCATACGGCCAAGCGGCGATGAACCGTTCGTTCGCCGTCGCGGCAATGCCGGCGATCGCCCCCTCGAAGCCGCGCAGGGTGAGCGGTTCAACGTGTGGCCGCGCAAACGGAGTCTCGTTGGGAGGCGCTCCGGGCCATTCCAACGTCGGCAACAAAACGCTCGGGTCAAACGCGCGTCCGTCCCAGAGCAGGATCTCTCCGTCGCCCGTCATGGCCTGCCCACCACCCGTCGTCAGCCAGCCGCTCTCACTCAGCGCCAGATCCTGCACCTCGTTCGGGTGACCCCGCAAAATCAGCACCTCCTGGCGCGTTTTGACGTCCCACAGACGAACCGTCCCGTCGATGCTGGCCGAGAACAATCGTCGGCCATCGTGCGAAAACGCGATCCGCAGCACATCGACCGAGTGCCCGGGTAGTCGCGCGACTTCCGCGCCCGTTTCGACGTTCCAGATGCGGATCACCCCAGCCACCGGAGGCGGGAGGCCATAACTGGCTGAGTTCCTGCCCGTGCCAGCGGCCAACAGCTTGCCGTCGGGAGCGAACGCCAGACAGGACGCTGGACTCGGCAGTCCGCCGATGGTGCGTTGTCGTTGGAGTTTGTCGGCGTCAAAGATCTCGATGGGATTTTGGTCGGGTGGCACAGAATCGGGTTGTTGTTCCCCCGCAGGCTGCGAAGTTCCCTGGTTCATTCGAGCGACAGCCAGCCGGGTGCCATCCACACTCCGTGCAATCGCACTCGCGTTGTTCAGCTCGACATCGTTGGAATCGCGGGCACCGGTCGCGGAGTTCCAGCGTTTCAGTGCGACAGCGTCGGCGGCGATGACTTGCGATTCCCGTTGGCTGAAGAGGGCCTGAGTGAAGTAGCCCGACACCGACATGTTCTGCACCCGCACCGGGGTTCCGGGATCACGCCGGCTGACGACGTCGAGCGACAGGTTGTTTGACAGGGCGATGCGCTCTCCGCTGGGGCTGAGGGCAAGCCGCGTTCGCTCGTCGAACCGCCCCTCCGAATAGAGTTGTGAGAACGACCGTCTGAAGTCGCCGGTTTCCAGGTCGATTTCCTGGATGTCCCCGGTCCGATCTCCCCACACGATGCAACTTGCGGCATCCGATATCCCCATCCCGATCAATGGCCCGCCGGTGGTGGCGATGCGCCGCGCCTCGCGACGTTGGGGAAACTGCCAAATCAAAACCGCACTGCCATTGGCCCAGGCAAGTCGTTCCCCGGAAGGATCGAACACCGGGCTGTCGAGCAACGGATGGGGGCCGCGCAGTCGGACGAGTTCCTGACCATTCAGGGCGTCCCAGACAGTCAGCAACCGATCAGAATGCGAATAGTAACTCGGTTTCGTCGTGATCGCGACTCGTCGACCATTCGGACTGATTGAAAATCCCACAGGATCGACCGAACCCACTTTTCCCAGCCAGGTCACCGGTTCGAGCGTTCGGCTGTCGAAGACGCCCCACCAGTTCTCGTTGCTGTTCGCCCACAACCGGGAACGGATCGCTACGATGCGCTGGCGATCGCGGCTGAAGACGACGCTGTTGCCTTGAAGGACGGCCGGCCGCTGCGATACGTCGTCAAGCGCCTCGCCTGCCGCGCTATATCGGACCAGGCCGCCGGATTGCATCGTCCAGATTTCGGATTCATCTGGACCGAACGTCAGGCCAAGCATTTGGACTCCGCCGGTCCAACCTGGTATCAGCTCGCCCGTCGCGAGATCCCGCACTCCAAAGTTCGTCAGCAAGCGCGATCCGTCGGAATTGAACTCGAGTACTGTGACGCCGCGCCATCCCGTGTGTTTGGCCATCAATTCGCCCGTCACGCGATCCCAGACAATCGCGGTCCCATCCAGGTCCACGGAGAGAATTCGACTCTCATCGGGAGTGAAGGCGATCGCGGCAATTCGGGCCGAATGAAGGCGCGGCGTCGCGATCCGTTCGTCCGTCGTCAGATCCCAGATTTGCACGTCTTGATATTCGGTCGAAGCGACGAGATACCGGCCACTGGGGCTGTACTCCACTTGGCGCGTCGCTCCCGACGAATGGTCGAGAACGCGTGCCTGGGGCGAACAGAGCCGACGCAGAAAGTTCCATTCCCAGCTTCGCTGGTCGGCATCCGTTTCATCGAGAATCTTGACCGCTTGCGACGTATTCCCCGCGCGCCATTCCGAGTAGCTGCGTGCGATCTGATTGACGTAGTAATTCGCTTGCAGATTGGTGCGGGCGTCCTTTTCGTTGTTCGCCATACGCGTCGCCTCGGTGGCGCGAATGTCGGCTTGGACCGCGAAATACAGCGTCGCCAGTGATCCGACGGTCAGCGACAGGACGACCGCCGCGCTGAGCGCCGCGACCACCGGACGTCGGCGGATCCATTTCCAAAGCCGTTCTGTGCCACTGATCGGCCGAGCGACAATCGGCTCGCCCCGCAAGAATCTCCTCAATTCGTCAGCCAGCTCCCGCGCGGTCGAGTACCGTCGCGCCGATTCCTTTTCGAGACATTTCAGCACAATCGTTTCGAGGTCTGCCGAAACCTGCGGGATCAATTCGCGAGGGGGGACCGGCTCGTGTTCGAGAACCTGCATGACCGTGTCGAGCGCGCTTGCCGCCTGAAACGGCGGACGCCCCGTCAGCAGGCAATACAACAGCGCGCCCAGTGAGTAGACGTCGGTTCTTGGTCCGATTTCCCCCGTTCGCCCCGCAGCCTGTTCGGGTGGCATGTAACTCGGCGTACCCAACACCTGACCCGTGCCGGTCAGTCCGGAATCAGACTCCAGTTGTTTCGCCAGGCCAAAATCGGTCACGCGTGGCTGGCCCGCTTCATCAAGCAGCACGTTCGCCGGCTTGAGGTCGCGATGGACAATTCCCTGTTCGTGTGCGTATTGCACCGCGTCGGCGATCTTTGCGACCAGTTCAGCCGCCGTTCGCTCGGGCAACGGCCCTTCGGCGACGCGCTTCGCCAGACTCGTGCCGGCGACGTACGCCATCGAAAAATAGTGCTGGCCCGCATGTTCACCAATCTCAAAGATCGGCACGATTCCGGGATGGTCGAGTTTCGCCGCCGCGGCCGCCTCGGCGTGAAACCGGGTCACCGCCGAATCGTCGGCGAACTGTCCTGCCAGAATCATTTTGAGGGCGACGACCCGATCGAGGTTGACCTGCCGCGCCTTGTAAACAACGCCCATCCCGCCGCGGGCGATTTCCGCGAGCAGTTCGTAATCGCCGAAATAGCGGATGCGCGGCGGATTGGGACTCCCAAGTGATTCATCACGGTCACCAGTTTGACCCAGGAACGTGGGGGCGTCGAAGGCGGACGGGGAGAGTTCTTCCGCGGCATTCCTCACCGCCTGGCCCAACTGCCGGCGAACTGAGATGAATTCGCGCAGTTCCGCGGCGAATTCCGGGTAGCGCGCGGCCCAGTCGTCGGCATTCTGCGGCGTGCCCGATTCGGCCGATTCGACGTATTCAGCAAGAATGCGATCGAGTCGCGGATCGTGGGAATCCGAGGGTCGGCTATTCGACATGTTTGACCTCAGCGTGTGCGGTGGACTTCATGGTGCGTTCCCCCGTCAGGGAATGCCACAACTTCACAATGCCGCTTGGATCGGCCGAAATGAGCGTATTGCCGTCGGGCGTGAACGTGAGAGTCGTTGCAGCGTGAGCGTCCAGGTTCAGCCGCAATTCGCCGGTGGCCGTATCCCAGATTCTGATGTTCCCATCGTTGCTGGACGAGGCAAGTGTCTTGCCGTCGGGATGAAAGGCCATCGCCAGGATGACGTCGGCGTGGCCGCGCAGGATGGCTCGGGGCTTCCCTGCTGGCTCCACCGGCTTCTTGTGATCTCGCTCGATTGCAGCCTCCGCCCGCTGCTTCAATTCAACATTCACGTCGCGCAGTCTCGATTCGGAGACGTCCCACAGGTAGATCGAGTTGTCCTGCTGACTGGTGGCGACCGTGCCGTCGTCCCGTGACAGCGCAAACGATTGGGTGCCGTAGCCCAGAGGACCCGGTGACTCCAGGACGGCCAGCACCTCCCCAGTGGCCGCGTCCCAGACGACGACGCGCGTCTCCCAGGGGAGAATGTAGGTTTTGTGGACCGAAAGGATGCGTTTGCCGTCCGAGGTGAACACAATTCCGTTGCAGGAACCATTCCATGCGGAACCGGCGAAATTGCCCAGCAGCCCCTGAGCGTGAGGGAACCAGGCTTCCGGATTCGCGGGGAATCGGCTCGACACGCCGGAAGCCAGATCGAGAACCTGCAGGAAATCGGGTCCGATCGAACTTCCGTTGAACTCACGACGGGGAAAGGCAAGTTTGGCGCCGTCCGGTGTGAATACCACTCGTGCGATGGTATTTGAGTTATGTTGCGGAGCGAACAGAATGCGTTCGAACGATGCGCCGGTCTCGGATGGGACTTGTGAAATCGGCCACAACTGGACGAATTGTTCACGGCGAATCTCTTTCGTCGTCGCATCTTCATGAAGTCCCGCGCCGCTGAGTGCCATCCACTTTCCGTCCGGAGAAATGCTCACCCCCTGGGGCGAGAACTGCTTCGGCGTGTCGTTCGCCGCATCCAGCCAGTTCCACTTCCGATGGACGATCTGCTTGCCGAGCGAACCTGCCGCCAAGTCCTGCAGAATGAGTGCGCGGGATTGGTCAGCATCTCCTTGCCACCACCCCCACAAGGACGCCAGGATGTCGCCGTGCGGCGAGAAAAACACGCCTGCGGGGGTCTGGTCGATCTCCTTGTGCTGGAGCGGGTGAAGCATTCTGGGCCGATTGCTCGCCAGATGGATTTCATCGGGACCGGGTCGCATGGTAACGTCCCAGACCTTGGCTTCATAGACGTTGGTGATTTTGTTGTTCGCCACCGTGATGACCGTTTTGCCATCCGCCCCGAATCCGACGGCGCGGGGATAGTCGTTCTGGCCCCGGATTTCTCCGATCTGCTGTTTCGATTCCAAGTCCCAGAGATCGACCGACAAACCTCGCGTGACGGCCAGAATTCGACCGTCCGGCGAAAAGCGTGTCGGCGGGGTATTACCCGGCGCGGCGCCAGCGGGAAACGTATGGATCTCCATTCCAGTTTTGGCGTCAAGGAGTTTGACGACGGCGCCCTGCCAACTGGTCAGGTACTTGCCGTCAGGCGAAACCTGGACGCCCCAGGGACTCACATCATAAGTCGTATCCGGTCCGTCGCCGGAAACGTTGGTCACTGTGACCGGGTCGGCCAGTCTGCCCCAGAGCAGGGATTTGCCATCGGACGTGAACTTGAAGCAGGGCATTCCCACATCACTCCACATGTTGATTTCGCGCTGTCGAATGGGAATGGCGTCACCGACAGCAGCGTCGGCCCGCTCGGGGATGTCCCGGATCGTCACGTCGTGAACAGGCTTCTTGTCCTTCTGCGCAGGGTCCCAAGCCGTGGTGGTTCCGGCCGGGACCCGCAAATTGTCGGGCGAGATGGCGATGCGATCGCGAAGTTGAAACGTCGTCAGCGGGATGGTCGCTTGGATCTTCATCGTCTCGGTGTCGCGAATCATGATCCGCGGATTGGTCGGCTTCCGCCCACCACTGCCCGGCTCCATGTCAAAATTGAAGGCCACGATGGCGAACAACTTACCATCGGGAGAGAAGACCATTTCCAGATACTGCTCGTCAGGTTCCTTAAAGACGGAATCGATCTTGCCGCGGATTGTTTCCCGCAGAGTTCCGTCAGTCACGTTCCAGAGTCTGATTTCGTTTAAGCTGACGTCTTCACCATTCATGGCGAAGGTGCTGCCAGAAAATGTTCCCACAGCAATCCATCGTCCGTCGGGCGAAACTGCAACTGACCCGACTTGTTCGCCGGTTGTGAGCGCGATTGTCTTCTGCTGACGATTGCACTGCTGCCACAGGTAACCCCATTCAAAGCTGCGCAAGTCTTCGTCTTCCGCTTTGGGTCGGTGCTGGTTGAGCAACTCGACAGTGCGCAACACATTTCCGCTCTTCCACGCTTCGTTGGCGAGGTTCATGTGCGCGGAATAGAGGTACCGTCGCGTCAGGCGTTCCGACGCGGAGGACTTCTCGGCCAGTCCAGCCGAGACACTCGCCGCGCGTTCAGCCCGAACAGCGAGGATCCCGGAAATCACCGATCCGCTGACCAGCGCCAAGAGCAGCGACGCGGTCAAGCCCGCGACAACGGGATTGCGCCGGCACCAGCGCCAGCCGCGCTCGATTCGGCTCACAGACCGGGCGTGGATCGGTTCCCCTTTCAGAAAGCGATCCAGTTCCTCGGCCAGTTCTCGCGCCGAGCTGTAGCGCTGGTGCGGATCCTTCTCCAGGCACTTGAGTGTGATCGTCTCCAGGTCGCGTGGAATTGCGGCGTTCAATTGACGCGGGGGAACGGGTTCTTGCTGGATCACCTGCATGACCGTATCGAGCGGCGTGGCGGCCTGGAACGGCGGCCGGCCAGTCAGCAGGCAATAGAGGATGGCGCCGATCGAATAGATATCGCTGTGAATTCCGATTCGAGCGGTCTCTCCCGACGCCTGTTCGGGGGGCATGTAACTGGGCGTCCCCAGGATCTGGCCCGTCGCCGTGTGCTGCGAGACAGCGTCACCAGGCTCGATGCGTTTGGCGAGGCCAAAGTCGGTCACACGCGGCTGGCCGTCTTTGTCAACCAAGACATTGGCCGGCTTCAAATCTCGATGAATTACACCCTGGACGTGCGCATAGGCAATCGCTTCGGCGATTTTCTTCGTCATCTCGGCGGCGGCACGCGGGGCAAAGATGCCGCGTGCGAGGGCATGTCCCAGGCTTTCCCCCTCGACCAGTGCCATCGAGAAATAGTGTTGTCCCTGCTGCTGCCCGATTTCGAAGATCGGCACAATGTTCGGATGGTCCAGTTTCGCCGCCGCTTCTGCCTCAGCGTGGAACCGTCGCACGTCCTCTTCCCCCGCCAACTGTCCCGACAGAATCATCTTGAGCGCCACGATTCGCTTCAGGTTGACCTGCCGCGCCTTGTAGACGACTCCCATCCCGCCGCGGGCGATCTCTTCCAGTAGTTCGTAATCGCCGAAATAGCGGACGCGCGGCGGATTGGGACTCCCAAGGGATTCGTCACGGTCGCCGATTTGACCCAGGAACGTGGGGGCGTCGAAGGCGGACGCTGAAAGTTCGTCCGCAGCATTCCGCACCGCCTCACCCAATTGCCGGCGAACCGAGATGAATTCGCGCAGTTCCGCGGCGAATTCCGGGTAGCGCGCGGCCCAGTCGTCGGAATTCTGGGGCGTGCCCGATTCGGCGGATTCGACGTATTCGGCAAGAATTCGATCGAGTCGCGGATCGTGCGATTCTGACGAACGACTATTCGACATTCTGGACCTCTTCGTGTGCGGTTGATTTCACGCGGAGTTCTCCTCGGCCTTCGGGGCGAGGCCGGCGCGCAGCTTTTTCAGCGCCCGATACAGCAAAGAGGCGGTGGCTTCCTTGGTGCGCGACATTTGTGCGGAGACGTCGGCCAGCGGCAGGCCCCGTAGGTGGTGCAGTTCGACCGCCAGTCGTTGATCGTCGGGAAGCGCAGCCAAGGCGTGGGCGAGGCGATTGAGTTCCTCGGCCCGCGCCGCCTGCTGGCTGGGGGAGGATTGCTGACTGCCCAGCCACACCGCCAGGTGCGCCGACGATGCGTCGAGCGCCTGATCGAGCGACACCTCCCGTCGAAAGTCTCTGCGGGCGGCGGTCGCCTTGCGGATTTCGTCGCGAAGGTTGTTCGCCAGCAACCGGCGGAGCCACGCGACCAGATCGCGGCCTTCGCCGGCGGGACGCGGTGCGCGAGTGGCCTCCCACAGCGTCTGCTGGACGACTCCCGAAAGATCAACCCGCGCGGCCGCCGCCGGCGACAATTGCAGACGGGCAAGCAGCATGAGGTAATCACGGAATTCTTCGAGCGGGCGCGGTTGGATCGGCAGCATCGGGTCTCTCCCTGGAGTCCCTAGCGTAATCGACACCAAGGCATGACGCACCAACAATCGAAATTGGGGCTCTTCCGGATAATGCGTACGGAACGGTTCCCCGAATGCCCTCGCGAAACCAGCAGATTTCGCTCGCCTGCCTCGAGCCAGCGTGATAGAATCGATGCTATGAAGTACGAGGTTGATTTACCCGCCGACGTGGAACGCCGCCTTTCGGACAAAGCCATCCGAACTGGCCAGGATGCGGCAGGAATTGCGGGAACTCGATCGGCTGGCCAACGAATATTTCGACACGGTCGCTCCGCCACCGTTCGAAGGTGTTCGGTTTCAGATAAACCGGCTGGCCGCTTTGGAAGAGGAGTTCTTCGAAGCGCCGCAGCAGGAATTCTCGCGGCGCGCCAAATCAGTCGGGGTGCGAGAGTTGTTGCCAACGGAAACAGAACGACCCCACCCGGTCTGAGAATGGCACTGCGAACATTTCCGCCGCAGGCGGGAGTGTTTAGTCGGCTGAAGCCGACTCCCCTTTTGCCACCAGCTTGAGCTGGTGGACCAGGGCAATTTCCACCGATCGAGCCGGCCTTCAGCCGGCTTCTGATCGGCGGCGTTAGCCATTGGAACTGGAATGATCCTCCAATTGAAGCCGTCGGAGTAGCCGAATGTCTAAAGCCGCACAATGGAAGCCGGCTAAAAGGCCGGCTGAGTTGATTGTGTGTGGCTTCCTTTCCACCAGTTGAAACTGGTGGCAAAAGGGGAGTCGGCTGAAGCCGACTCAGACCGGCAGGCTGCGCCTGCAAAGACTTGGGCTTGAGGTCTTTTCCAGTACCCCGCCGTTCATTGCAATGCCGCCTGAAACCGCGCCGTCCACGCCCTTCGCCTCCTGCTCAAAGCGTGTGCCATCTGGCTGGCACGACACACTCCGCCAGATCAGCGGGTGAGGGCACAAAAGGGGTAGGGGCTCTTTCCTGGAGCGGCCTCATGGTCTGGTCGTTGACTCAAGGCTCAGGCGATCAGGGCTACTGCGGACGCAGCCGTCACCACTAAACGGGAGTCCGCGCCGAATGCCGTGACACAAGGCTCTCGGTTCGGTTTCCGACTCGGTTTTGTTCACCCAGGAACGCAAATGGCGTGGAAGGGGCGGATCGATCGGAGCAGCCAGCCAACGGCGTTGGTCGATCGAATCCCACCCCCTTTTTGCCCCTTTGGGGGAACCACACTCCATTTCTCGTAACCCGTGTTCAGCCCGCAG
>JAPLOC010000468.1 GCA_026692825.1 Planctomycetota bacterium
AGGCCGATGCCAGCGCTTCGAGTTCCGTTAGCTGTGTGGCGGTGGTCACGGATTCGGCCCAGGCATCGAGCAGGTCATTTCTGCGCGGATGGTTGACCAACCAATCGTATCCCTGCCGTCGAATCCGCAAAGCAACGGTTGCCTCGAGAACGGCCTTGGACGGTGCGAATCGCTCTTGCGGCTGCTCCTCAATGTGGGAGGCATAGTCGGCATCCATTTCTGCCTGTCGTGCCTGGCGATAGGTCTCCTGCACTTCATCCCACCACTTACTGGTTGCATCGTAGTGGCGTAAAGCGGCGTCGATTATGCGGTCAAATGGCGGATTGTCGACAGCCACGGATCCTTCGATGGCTGGTTCGCAATGGAAGTTGTCATGCTCCAGTCCGTCCTCAACAGCCAAGAGGAAGTCGGCGGCGAGGTTCCATCCGAATTGAGCGAAGAAGGCTTGCAACTGGGGCACCCGGTAGGCCGCGGCGGTTTCCGAACTGAGCATTGTTCGCACGAATGTTTCAGCGAACTGGCGCGCGTCGTTCGATTCGTGGATGCGCTTGATGTCGGCTTCGCTGAGGATCGGCGATTGCCAGGGTTCGTAATCCAGTAGACCGCCTCGGGCTGGTTTCGCGCTTAACGCACGGGCCACGATCGAGACTGGGTCGGCCGACCGACTGTCGGTGGCGAGGTCTCCAAACGCTTTTGTGAAGTCGTATCGGGAGGCTTTTTTCAAACGCGACAGGAGGTAGGAGTCGATAGCGGCTTGAACGCGCGATGGCAGTGGGCCTTTTCGAATACGATGAGCAAGATCGCCGCGGTTCTGATTGGCCAAGCCATTGAGGAGTGCCGTTAACACTTCCTCGGTCAGACCCGGCTCTTGGGTCACCGCGATCTCCAGGCCTTGGAGAATTGCCGGATGGGCCGTGAATCCGCCGTCGTGGTCGCGGAACCATTGAGCTTGCGACAGATAGATCAGCAATTTGCGAACGTCGATTTCACCTGTGAAGCCCCCATCGCGAATCGTTCGCCGCAATTCGTCCGTGCTTTGGAGGCTCACCTTGCGACGCGTCATCATCCAGGCCCACAGTGCGATGGTGCTGGCGATGGTCTCGCGACCGAGCGCTCTGAGTTCGGCCGCGACCGTGGACCCGATGACATCGACATTGCAGTCGCGAATCAGCCTGTCCAGTTGCACGTCCTGGCCCGTAGTGACCCGCATCAACATCGAGGCAAACAGGGTGAGAGAATACGGCGCGGTCAGACTACGGAGAATCTGGTCGCGGTGCTGCTGAAAGAAGTCACGTTGCCGGGGTGCCGCGCTCGCCAACGCTCGTTCCAGAATCTCCCGCCGCTGAGCGGCCGTGTAATGGCTGTCGTTGAGCAAACACTGGGTGGCGGCAAGTTCCTGCGGGACGCAGCTGGCAAAGGCCGTGTTCTGAATGGCCGTGCGGGTCGTGATCAGAAACCGTTTGTCGCTGCTGGCGCGAAGTAACAGCTTGGGAAGGTCCGCCGCCCAACGGTCTGCGTCCACAGATAACTTAAACTGTCCCCAGGGATCTTCCAGAAAAAACAGATAACGACCGGGGCGATCCAGTCGTTTGGCGATTTCTCCCGGCCCTGCCGCCTCGGTGACGACTTTGAATGCGTCCGCCGCGGCACGATGTTGGCGGACGAGTTCCTGGGAAGAGAGTGTCTTACCCATCCCTGGCGCACCGACGATCGCCAATCGATGTTCGCTCTCCAGCCTTCTCGCCATCTCCTTGAAATTGCCGGGAGCAACAAAGAACTCTCCTGGGGTGTCTGGCGGCAACCCGTCAAAGGCCCGCAAGAGGACAAACAGCTCGTCGCGAGTGAATTCTGGCGGGGTCTTACGGAGGAGGCGTGACCGCACTTCTTCCTGGAGCTTGGCCGCACAGGCTCGGCGTTCGGCAAATGGTACTCTGGCCTGTTGCAACAGCGTATCGATGCGCGCACGGAGTACATCGGGGTGCTGCTGCTGGAGGATCGCCACACGCTTGGCAGTTTCCGAGGTTTCGCCGGGAGCGGCTTCCCCGGGAATCGATTCGGCAGTGGAATCCTCGCCGAGCCGCTCGATGAGAAAGGGGCGTAGTTCGCGATTGACCTGGGCATTAGTCAGCAGCACAAATCGAGCAGTCGGTTGCGCCAACAGTTGGAAGATCGGTCGGATACGGGTCACGGGGGCTCCGGACAGGGCGGGCTCACCGCTGCCGCGCAGGACTTCCTTTAGTCCTGCAGGCGTCCACTGGTCGGTCTGGCGGAGCTTGATTTGGACCTCGATCGATTGAGGGCTCAGCTCAAGGGTGACCTTGGAAACGGCAGCTTCGGTTGAAACGTCAAGACTCGCGGCAACGTCCTCTCCAGAGGCCGGTTCCACGACGAGGCAGGAGCAATGCTTCCGATGAAACAGAAGCTCTAAGCTGAGCCAGACCGTGGCCAGAATCTGAAACTCGTATCCTTGATACGAGGCTACTCCATCACTGTCGTCAATCACCATATTGCAATCCGTTCGTTTCGATGCCAACGTACTCAGCCGGTGTTTTCCCGGCTTCTCCTCCACTTGAATCCGCGCGTGTGGAAGCGATCGCCGCGCCGGGCACGCGATCGAGTCGAGAAACGCTACGCACCATTCTACGATTTCGGTTGGCAAAAGGTAGGGAACCTAGACCATGCTGCGTGCCGTGACGCTCGTGGCGGGCGGTCGTAGTATACGAAGTTCGGATCTTCGAGTCTTGGATGCACTGGCTGTTGGTTCGAACTCAGCGAGCAAGTGTCTCGAAAAGGTGGTTGGTGGTCGATGCCTTAGAACCTGTCCAAAAACTACTCCGTATTTTCGGGCGGTTTTCTTGGCCGGATCGTGTAGTTCCATTGTGGGCAGACCTCGTGGCGGGTCAAAGAAATCTGTTTGAATTCGGCGTTCTTGACGCGTCCGCCCGTCGCGTAGTGCTTCTCGAAATGGGTTGCGGTCACCTTCAGCCCCGTTTTCGTCGTCGTGCGGCGAATGAATCCCAGAAACACGCAGAGGGACGCCAAGACGTAGCCGGCCCAGGTCGCCGAGATTTGACTGAAGAGTCGATGTTCGATTGGATTCCATTTGGAGGTACCCGGTGGGTAGTGGCAAACGGTGATCTCCAACCCGGTTTTGTCCGCGAATTCCTGCAAGCGCTTTTTGAACACTCGCGACCTCGACCCGTTGCTTCCCCCTCCATCGGCTTCAAGCATCAGACGCGTTTTCCCCGCATAGTCCGATTGATGCAGATGCCACCAGTCCTCCACGGCATCGACCGCGAAGTCGGGAGTATCACTGGACGTGGCGACACACACATGGCCTTCGTTTCTCTCAGGATCGTAGATGCCGTAGGGTGTGGCGCGACACACTGCATCCTGAGGAAAATCGTGGGCGTTCACCGCTTCGTCATGAGCCCGCCAGCTTTGCCCGGGGTTCTTGAATTGCCCGATGAGCTCTTTCTTTTTCGTGTCGACACTGATCCGGGGATCGCCCGTGGAACGAAAATCCTCGCGATTCTTCGCGATATAGCGGAATTGCTTGTCGCGTTCGGTATGCGCTCGCCCCGTATGAAGCGTCTTGCGGTGACTGCGGAGACCGAACTTTTCGGCCCGGAGCAATCGCCCGATTGTCGTCGGACAGGCCCGGCCTTCCAACCGCTTCGACAAACTCCGTAGTCGAGAACGGACCCACTTTTCTCCACAGCAGGGATTGCCTGCCGTCTCGGGATCGACGAGCTGGAGAAGATCTTGTGTCAGCGTAGGATCTTTTTTTCGGCGCGCGGACGTCCGCCGCCTGGCAGTCGCACACGATTGCTCGGACGGTCAGCGAGTCCCCCGGCAAGTTCATCGCGCCCGCGACGGATGGTCTCCGGATGCAACCCCGTGATTTCCGACACGATCCGAATGCCGCCATGCCCTCGCCGGGCCGCTTCGCATCCCGCCAGCCAACGACGCTGCTGCTCGTCAAGCCGGCTCATTAACAGAATCAGACGGAGGTGATCTTCCCGTTCACGGTCATCACCGCTTCGGCATGATTCACATCCACACTCGTGAACGGTTGAATTCGCATCCATTCCAGCCTCCTTGCTTGGATTGGCCGAAAATGTACAAGAATTCTACAAATCACGGAATAGATCTTGGACGGGTTCTTAGTTCTCGGCATTTCAGGTTCCGCCACCCAAGAACTGGGAAGACTTCGAGTCTCTGTGCGGGAACCTCTGGCGACGCATCTGGAAATATCCGAATTCCCAGAAGAACGGCCGGACGGGCCAATCGCATTGCGGCGTCGATGTATCGGGGAAATGCGGCAGCTCAAGATGCGGCGTTCAAGGCGAGGGAAATGACAACTTTACCGATCAGCGAGTGACGGTGGCTAAGCGGACCTCCGCCAGGCCAGGGTCACGCACTAGCCGACCCCATTTTTGAGTAAATCATCATGCGCCGAGTCGAATCAATGCAGGGGCAGGGAACAGCACCTTCCGTCCTGAAATCGGTATTAACCGTCATGCCGTTTGACCAGGCGAACCAACCCGTTACTTGCCAGGGCTCCAACGAACGATGTCGATGCCGCTGAGTTGCCATTTCAGCGTGCGACGGTCATTGTCAAATGTGAGAAGTCGAGTTGTGGAAACTCTCTCGCTATTCGGGGATTCGCGTTATGCCCGCCGGCCGTCGCACTTCGCCGACTTCCTGCCCGCCATCGGGTTTATTCACGTTTTGTCTGTCGAACTTCGAGGCGACCTGTCGCCGCACGCAGCGCGACTGGTTGGCGTACCGTGCAAATACCGGCGACGCCATTTTCGACGCTCCGGTGGGTCCCTTTTCGACGATCATTTCCACCTGCCACCCGGCAGAACCGGCGGTCGAGACCCCGCAGCAATTCCACCCACCCCGCTTCAGGATTTCCCAATCGTTCGAAGACCGGCGGCAGATTGCCGGGAATCGCCCCGCGCCTGTCCGCACGCCATTGCCGACCGCTCCATTCGAGCTGCTCCAGTTTAGCCGTGAAAGACATCTCCAGACAGCCCTTGTTCGATGCCCGAGCACTCGGTACCACGTGGTCTTCTATTTCGGCGGAGATTTCGAGCGGCACAAGCCAAGCCTCCCGATCCGGCTTCGGCGCTTTTGACGGCGTCGCGCTGGATTCTGAATCTTCGGCTATTACTGAACTCGCATCAACGGCCGCCACGACCTGTCGGGCATCGTCATCGGCGGCAACCGTCAAATCGCCAGACTCATTTGAGACACCCAGTGACAACACCCGTCTCAATTTTGTCACCAGGGGCGTCGACGATCGAAAAGCTGGGGGGGGTCGCCGATTCCGAGCCGAACTCGCATCTCCCGACGAGTTCCGCCATTCGGTCGACGGGCGATTCCTTGCGGTGATTCTACGACTGTCCAGTGTATGGATCGCCCCGATCAAACGGATCAGATGGACGCACCGGTTGATGCAGTGATCGACCCCGGCCTCGGTCGGATCAAACAGCAGCCTTCGCGAGATTCGTGCC
>JAPLOC010000469.1:0-2917 GCA_026692825.1 Planctomycetota bacterium
TCGGCCAACTCCGCAAGGCCCATAATCTGTTGGGGAGGCGACAACAGTTTGTCGAGAGGATCGGTTTGGGGTTTCGCAGCGGTACGCTGAGATTGCAGTGATTCCAGCGCGTCGCGCAGTCGTTGTCGCACGTCCGTCGCGACGATCCCCTCGGCCGGTCGTTCGAACAGCGTCCGATGGTCCCCTAGGTTTTGTTTCTCTCGGTCTCCGACCTGTTGGATCGCATCCTCCGACTGCTGTGCCAATTGCCGGAATTCATCGGATTCGGCGAGCTTGAATTCGTTCTTCAGGCGGTTCAGTTCCCAACGAAGTCTCGGCCAGTCTCCCATCACTCTCGCCTGGCGCGCGTGTTTGAACGCGGTACGCACTTTGTACGCGGTGTCGGATGGCTCGGTCACCCGATCGCGCCGCAACCGCGCCAACTCCGCCAGCGACAGCGGCTCAGCCACGGTCGCCCCCTCTGGCTCCCAAAACGGCCGGCGTCGGCCGCGGACAATGTTCCAACGCTTGTAATCCTTTTCCGTTTCCAACACCAGAAACGCCGTCTGTGACGACAGCAGCGTCCACTCCTGTGACAAGTGGAAGATGGCATTCTTGACTTCGGTTTGTGCGGCCGATTCCTTCGTCGCCAGGAGTTTCTCCTGCAGTTGATCGAGCTTCCGCTGCCCCCACAGCCGGCCGACAAACCGGTCGTCGTCCGACTGCTTCACAATCGTCAATTCACGATCGAATGTTCGTCCTCGCCATTCGAGCCGAACGGTCAGCGAAAAATCTCCCGTGGTGGGGCGACGTCCCAGAATCAACAGCGGTTCGGTCGGCGACCAGAGGGGCGGGGCGAACAGATCGTCCGCCGGGACTCCGTCGGCCTGCACCGAGGCGATTCGCACGCCGAGCGGAAAGTGGTCAAGGCTCCAGGCGAACAGATCGCGCCAGCGGGTTTCTGTTCCCGCCGAGAAGACCCGGCCGCCGGTTTGATGGGCGAGGGTCTGGAATTCCATCCGCCATGAGTTGCCATCGCCGAGTTCCACAAGATTCAGCGTCGTCGCCGCTTCACGGAATTTTCCGACGATCGCTTCCCGATCGGCCCCCCGGAGCGGCCGCTCTTTGGGCATCGACGCGTCGGAGATCAAGACCACCAGCCGACGTCGCTGGGGATCGACCGGTCCCAGGTGGTCGAGCGCGCTCTGCAACACCTGCGCGGGGTCAAAAGCTCCCAGAAAAAACTCGCGGTCGAAACTGGCGAGCGCCAACCGCGCGCCTTCCCCCTGCGGGGCCAGCCACTCTTGGGTCAGTGGTCGAAAGTCGGCGTCGGCGCAGCCAAGTTGCCAGCGGTCGGCTGTGCCGAGCGAACGCACCAGCGTGCGAACCGCGCTGCGCAGCCGCCCCCGCTGTGGCGTGTCGATCGACGATTGAGCGAGAATCAACAGATCGACCGGCCGCGCGTCGGTCTCGGCGAAGGGATTCGTGGCGGTCGGCAACACGTCGGCGTCAGCGGCAATCAATGCGCTGGGCGGAATGGTCGCCAGGAAGATGTTCTCGGGTTTCTGGGCTGGGCCTGTGGTGATCTGCTGCTCGCGATAGGTCGGTCCCTGACCGGCGGGCTGGCGAAACTGCACCACAAACGGAGCGGCGGACACAAATCCCCGTTCGACAAGTTCGAATCGCAGATCGGTCCCCCACAGTGGATCCTCGGCTACGGGGAGGATCGTGGTGCGGGGAGAGCCGGGAAAGGTGAGGGACTTGGGGGTGGTCGCCCCCAGAATGCGGCCGGTGATTCGAAAATCGCGAATCGGGGCGATGTCGGCGGCGAGGGGGAGTTCAAAACGATGTTCGCCATTCCCCCGGTCCGCCAGTGGCAACGTGTAGTCGAGCAGAATCCGCTTCACGTCTCGTCCCGGGATCGGAAAGACCCGCATCTTGAACGTGTTTCGCCCGACCTGCTCGAGAATCGCCGGGTCGAGCTTTCTGCGGACGATGCGGTCGTAAACTTCATTCGCGCGTTCGCGCCCGATCAGTTCTCCTTCGACGAGTTCGGTGGGAGAGGTGTACATCGCGAAACGGCTGACCGACGCCCCGGCCGGCAGGTTGAAGGTGAAAGTTCCTTCGAGCGTTCGCTGGTGCGGGTTGTAAAATGACTGGTCGATCTGCACCAGTGCCACCGGCGGCGAAAGGACGACGTTGACGTGGTACCGCGCCAGTTGCAGCCGGCTCCACGACTGCGTCTGCGGATCCTGAATCTGCAACTGTCCGATCCCCGACTCGACGGCGGGTGTTTCCCACCGGTCGACGATTCGGTCCCGCTCCTCTTCCGAGAGATCGTTTTGCACGATCTGTCGAGGATCGTCCCTCAGCCAGGCGCTCTTGCCGGCGGCGACTTCTGTCGTTCCCCCTGCCTTCCCCACAACGAGCGCCTTCCCCTGAAGAACCTGCAAGATGATCCTTCGTTCCAGAACTTCACGATATCCGGAGACTCGCGACGCGGATTTGCCTTCTCTACGAAGACGCAATGCCACAAACGGTCCCTGAATTATCTGCAACTCAGCCTCCGCTCCTTCGGAAAGTTCCACCGTCAGCCCCGGCGCGTCAACGGTCAACCCCGGGACGTCAACGGTCCAGGGTCGCGTCGCGGTGACGAACAGCCGGCCCGCGGTCAGTTCGACCCGCTGGCTCGCCTCGGAGAATTTGAGTTCTCCTTCGGAGCCGAGCCGAAGTCGGCCGGCGGTGCCAGCGAATTCACCGCGACCTGCAGAACTGGTGCGCCAGCGGGCTGGGCCGGCCGGCTCTCCCGGGAGGGCGATGCGATACCGCTCGGCGGTTCCGGTCGCGACGGCGAGTTCGCTCGAGGCGGGCGCAACGGCCAGGGTTGTTTCGCCCGCTGGGGGGGAATCCGCCGACAGGGCAACGGAGGGGGCGAAAA
>JAPLOC010000469.1:2937-3663 GCA_026692825.1 Planctomycetota bacterium
CGAAAACCGATAACGCGAGCGCGACGGAACCGAGACCAAAGAGCGAGCGCAACGAGAGCATGCTGACCTCTCACAGAGAAACAAACGCCGCCACCACCAGTGGTATTGTGGCGGAGGAGAGGGCGGGGAGTCAATTCGGGGATTTTTGCTTCCGTCGCGACCACCCCGCGAAACTGGCCGCCTCCCCAGAGGAACGGATTGACTGCCGTAGAAACCATCCTTTTTTATCCTCTTCATCCTCTTCATCCTGTCTAATTCTTTTTTCGAACGATCAAATCAGGTCGTGTGAATCGCTGGAGGATTGCCGCGGAAAAAGAAGATTTGACAGGATGAAGAGGATGAAAGGGATGATGAGGATGGAACAGTGGCCCGACATTGTCCAACGCGTCGACAGTCGGAATTACTGGGATGACGAGGCGGCGATGGGAATGCGCTAGGTTGTAAACTCACTCCCGTTTCCATGTTCTCTACAGTTCATGCCGATCTTTGGGTTCTGAATTCTGGGCGATCGACCCCGACAACAGAACAGGCAAAGCCTGTCCACCTCAGTTGGCTTCAGCCGACTCCCCTTTTGCCACCAGTTTTAGAGACTGTCCGGCTTTCGACCCCGATTTTCTTAGGGGTTTTCATGGATTGGCGGAGTTGAGTTTTCGCATATTGGCCTGGACGAATCTTTCCTCGCGTGGTGAATTCCGCGTTATTGTCGGGATGCATCGCATTGAACAC
>JAPLOC010000470.1:0-4778 GCA_026692825.1 Planctomycetota bacterium
AACGGTACCGTACCCATCACCGACAAACCCGGCGAGTTCCCCTCTCCTGTCCCAAGAGCGAGAGGGGAATCTTAGCGCGATCTCCAAACCTAATGTTTCAGAACGCGTTTCAACAAGAACCAGGCGGCCCCGCCCATACCGAGATTGCCAATCCACATCCCAATCGCCGGGTCGATCACCGCGTCTTTTCCCAGGTTCATCATCACCAGCACGATCGGATAGTAGATGATCAGAATGGGGATGAAACAGAGCGCGAAGCTGGTGAGAAATTGCCGACGCCCCTGCAACACCGCGAACGGACTCCCCACCAAAGCGAAAAAGAAACAGCTACAGGCCAATGCCAATCGCGAGTGGATTTCGGTGTACAGTTTGCGATAGCGTTCGGTCGCTTCATTCGATTTTTGCGTGTGGAGATCCTGTTTCTTCAGCGAAAGTTCGCCGAAGTCGCCATGGGATAGGGCGAACGCCATGGTGATCACCTGGCGACGGTCCAGTGACTCGCGTTCCGTACGACAGAGCCGCATCCCCGAACGGAGCTGCGAGATCGGAAGGTCGCGTGGCGGTGGGGCCTTCGAGCGAATGGGAAGCGGAAACGGATACTGCTCATCAGCGACATTCGCCTGATCCCCCCCCGGCAAGACGACCTGGCCCTCCACGAGACTCAACATCACATGCTGCTGTTCGAGATCGAACTGCAACGTCGCCTCGCGGGCGGTGATGTTGACCGTGTTGGGACTCCCCGGGAGCTTGTAACGGAAATGGGGTTCGATCAGCTTCGAACCTTCAATCGCCCGGACAGAAATCGCGATCCCGCGATCGGGATCCGAAAAGTGGTTTTTCTCCTTCAAAATGCCGAGGAAGATGTCTTCCATCGCGGTCAGGATCACCCGCTCGACGTTCGACCGCGCCCAAGGAATCACTTGATCGGTCAACCAGAATGTTCCCAAACTCAGAACCGCCGCCGCGATGTAGGCGGGCCATAACACCGACATGACATTGATCCCCGCCGCCTTGATCGCCGTGATCTCGTTGTCCCCCGCCAATCGTCCGTAAACGACACAAACGGTGAGCAGAAACGTCGCGGGGATCGTGAACGGCAGCAGGCTGGGAACGACGTAGGGGAGAATGTCGCGAATCTGTTGTGGCCCCAGGCCATTCTTTGATGCCTCGCCAATCACTCCGACGATCACCAGCATCCCGGTCAGCGACAACAGTGTGAGTGCGAACACCCAGATCAGTTGCCGCAGCACATACCGGTGCAGAATGGTCATGAGAAATCTGGGGGCCGGCGCGTATCGGGAGTACGGGAAGATGGAGTGACGAGGGCCGTCGTATAGGGGGTTTGTGACGGTTGGGTCAAGCCCAAGTGGCGGCCGGGGCTGATAGCGACGACCTCTCATTCGCGCCACTGCCTTTCCGCATCCCTCACAAACTGCTAACATTCGGCAGTTTCGAGCCGCTGGCGGTCCGCCGGAAACACCGTCGCGCCAGACCCTTCCGATACGATTCTGGTTCGCGCTCCGCGCCGAACCGGAAGTCGCCCCTCCCGTGTGCGGGCAGTTTTGGGATCGGGGTCTGCGCCGTCGACTGTTCCGAAGTGCCCCGCCGAACCGATATCCACAAGATCCTCATCATTGGCTCTGGCCCGATCGTGATCGGACAGGCGTGCGAGTTTGACTACTCGGGCACGCAGGCCTGCAAGGCGCTGCGTGAAGAGGGGTACGACGTCGTTCTGGTGAATTCGAATCCGGCGACGATCATGACCGATCCGGAAACGGCCCGGCGGACCTACATCGAGCCGATCACCTGGCAATACGTCGAAAAGATCATCGAACGCGAGCGCCCCGATGCGCTGTTGCCGACGCTGGGAGGGCAAACCGGGCTCAACACGGCGATGGAACTTGCCAAACGGGGGATTCTGGCGAAGTACAACTGCGAGCTGATCGGTGCCAAGCAGGAGGTCATTGAAAAAGCGGAAGGGCGCGATTCGTTCAAGCGGGCGATGGTGAAAATCGGTCTCGACGTCCCTCGCAGCGTGACCGTCCACACGATGGACGAGGGGCGGGCGGCACTCAAAGAACTGGGGCTGCCGGTCATTATCCGGGCGAGCTTCACGCTGGGCGGGGCAGGAGGGGGGATCGCGTACAACCGGGACGAATTCGAAAGCAAGATCGCGCACGGGCTGGCGATGTCCCCCGTCAGCGAGGTGCTGCTGGAAGAATCGGTGATCGGGTGGAAAGAGTACGAGATGGAGGTGATGCGCGATGTCGCCGACAACGTCGTCATCATCTGTTCCATCGAGAATTTCGACCCGATGGGGGTGCATACCGGCGATTCGATCACTGTCGCCCCGGCCCAAACCCTCACCGACAAAGAGTACCAGTTGATGCGTGACGCGACGATCAACGTCATGCGCGAGATCGGCGTCGAAACGGGCGGCTCCAATGTGCAGTTCGCGATCCATCCCCAGACCGGGCGGATGGTCGTGATTGAAATGAATCCCCGCGTCAGCCGTTCGAGCGCTCTCGCCTCGAAAGCGACCGGATTTCCTATCGCGAAAATCGCGGCGAAGCTGGCGGTGGGATACCGATTGGATGAGATCCCGAATGACATTACCCGGGAGACACTCGCCTGTTTCGAGCCGACGATCGACTACGTTGTGACGAAGTTCCCCCGCTGGACCTTCGAAAAATTCCCCGAAGCCGACCCGGTGCTGACGGTGCAGATGAAGTCGGTCGGCGAAACGATGGCGATCGGGCGAACGTTTAAAGAGTCGCTGCAGAAGGCAATTCGCGGGCTGGAAATCGGTCACTTTGGTCTGGGTGGAGGGAAGAAAGATCTGTGGGGCACCGACCAACAGCCCGCTTTCAACGAAATCGAAAACAAGCTGGCGACCCCCAACGCCGAGCGGATCTTCTACATCCGCTTCGCCTTCAAGGCGGGGATGACCGTCGACCAGGTGTACCAGCTCACGAACATCGACCGCTGGTTCTTGCAGCATATTGAGGAACTGGTTCAGTTCGAGTCCGAGATTTCGCAGATCGAACGGTTGGAACTTGTCGGTGACGATCTGCTCCGCCGCGCGAAGCGGGCGGGTTATTCCGACCGGCAGCTCGCGTGGTGGTGGGATTCGGACGAAATGGGTGTCCGCAAGCACCGGAAATCGCGGGGAATCGAAGCGGTCTTCAAGCAAGTCGACACCTGCGCCGCCGAGTTCGAAGCCTTCACCCCCTACTACTATTCGACCTACGAATCGGAAGACGAGTCGCCCCCGCCGGCCCCACCCGGAAAGCGGCGGATCATGATTCTGGGGGGCGGGCCCAATCGCATCGGCCAGGGGATTGAATTCGATTACTGTTGCTGTCAGGCGTCGTTCGCCCTGCGCGAACTCGGCGTGGAGAGCATCATGGTCAATTCCAATCCCGAAACGGTGTCGACAGACTACGACACTTCGGACCTGCTGTTTTTTGAACCGCTGACCACCGAAGACGTTCTCAACATTTGTGACCGGCTGAATCCCGACGGGGTCATCGTGCAGTTTGGCGGGCAGACGCCCCTGAACCTCGCACGCGGGCTGGAGGCGGCTGGCGTCAAGATCGTCGGGACCAGTCCCGACATGATCGATGCCGCCGAAGATCGACAGCGATTCCAGGCGATCATCGAGAAACTTAGGCTGCGGCAACCGCCGAACGGCACGGCCACAAATGTGGAAACCGCCCGTCTGGCGGCGCAAAAAATCGGCTATCCGATTCTCGTCCGTCCCAGCTACGTTCTCGGTGGGCGGGCGATGGAGATCTGCTACGACGAGGCGACTCTCGTCAACTACATGACGAAGGCGGTCGACGCCTCTCCCGACCATCCCGTTCTGATCGACAAATTCCTGGAAGACGCCAGCGAGGTCGACGTCGACGCGATGGCCGACGGTGAACTCACCATCATCGGCGGCATCATGCAGCACGTCGAACAGGCGGGGGTTCACTCGGGAGATTCGGCGTGCGCGCTCCCCCCCTATTCGCTTCCCGAGTCAACGATCGCAGAAATTCGTCAGGCGACCTACTCACTGGCGAAGGCGCTCCGTGTCCACGGACTGATGAACATCCAGTTCGCCGTCAAGGAGATCGACGGCCAGCAACTGGTCTATGTGCTGGAGGTGAATCCTCGAGCGAGCCGCACCAGCCCGTTCGTCGCGAAAGCGACCGGCATGCCGCTCCCCAAAATCGCGGCCAAGATCATGGCGGGGGTCAGTTTGCGGGAACAGGGTGTGACGACGGAACCGTGGCCCGCCTACACGTCGGTGAAGGAAAGCGTGTTTCCATTCGTCAAATTCGCTGGCGTCGACATCATTCTGGGCCCCGAAATGCGTTCGACCGGGGAGGTGATGGGAATCGATCGGCGGTTTGAAATCGCGTTCGCCAAGAGCCAGGTCGCCGCTGGCAACGCCCTCCCCACCAAAGGCACCGTGTTCATCAGTCTGGCCAAAACCGACAAGGGAGCGTTCATCGAGTCGGCGAAAACGTTGCAGCGATTGGGATTCCGGCTGCGGGGAACCTCGGGAACGGCGCGGGTTCTGCGTGACGCGGGGATCGCGATCGAATCGGTTCGCAAATTGCAGGAAGGTCGCCCCAACCTGCTCGATTTCCTCGCGAATGGGGAGATTCAGGTGATTTTCAACACCCCGTGTGGCAAGGGGGCGCGAACCGACGAAGGAAAGATCCGTTCCTCGGCGGTGGCACATGGTGTCCCGTGCGTCACGACACTGGCGGGATGCATCGCCGCCG
>JAPLOC010000470.1:4820-10982 GCA_026692825.1 Planctomycetota bacterium
CCCGGTGCAGGACGTGCGGTCGTTGCAGGAATGGCTTGGAATGGATTGAGGTCGACTGGGTGGCCGTCCGAGAACTCCGCTTGGGATCTCGCTCGGCCCGACGTGTCCCCGAATTCAGGAACTCTCTCGCGGAGTTTTGGATGATTGCCAGATCAGTCGTAGGTCGTTGCTGTCGGCGAAGTGTGCTGCCGACGCTCATCGCACTTGTCGTGTTCGCGGTCGGCACCGGTCCAGTTCGGGCTCAAGGGGATTACGGCCCCGTCACCGCCAAGACGGTCCGGAATCTGAGTTTCAATCATTACTTCACCACCGACAAGAAGTCCCATACTGCGGACTTTCAGTGGGTATTCACCGAGACGGATTTTGTAATCGCCTGTGGCAAGGTACCAATTCCCGCTCCGTTGCTGGAACAACTGGTGGGGGAAAAGATCGAAGCCGACGAGGTCAGCGGTCAGTGGAAGTTGAACCGGGACGGTTCCGAAGTGGTGTTTTCCAAGATCTCGGTGGGGCCTGTCCGCTACAAGAAGAGTGTCACATTCGCGATCTACAAAACCGCCCCGTCGGTCGTCCGGATTGGTGATCCCCAGTTTGTGTTTTCTGTGGAAACGCAAACGGACGGCGATCCGGTTCAAAAAGAGAAAGCGGGTATTCAGGGAGTTTGGAAGCTCACGTCGCTCGTTTCGAATGGAACGGCCGCTCCCGCCGAGTTGATGGTTCTCAAGCTGGTTTTCGTCGGCGACAAACTGGCGTTCGTACCCGGGGAGCCCGGATTCACGAACTACATCGTCAAACTCAATCCCAAATTGCACCCCGCCCAATTTGACATGATTCATGCCGATGGCGACAACAAGGACGAGATTCAGCGGGGAATCTACCGCCGAGATGGAGACACTTTGAAAATCTGCCTCGGAGTCGACGGGATTCGTCCCGTGGATTTCTCGGCAGACGAAAACTCGGAGCAGTCGTTGTACATCCTCCAGCGCGAAAAACGCTGAGCCACACCTGATGCGTTGGACTCGCCAGCATGTCGAATTGCATTCTTCGTACTGCCAGCGTGTTGTTCTCCTGGATCGTGCTGGCGACCACCGCCTTGGCGGCTGAGCCAGATGTGCATTGGGCCTATGTCCCGTCGGGGCACCCGGCGACTCCCCACGTTCGAAACATCCATTGGCCAGCCAGTACGATCGATCGCTTCGTTCTGAACCGTCTGGAAGAGGAAGAAATCGAACCGGTCGCGGCAGCCGACCGTCGCACGTTGTTTCGCCGCCTGTCGTTTGATCTGTGGGGACTGCCACCCGAGCCGGCTGACCTTGCCGCTTTCGTCGCCGATCTGCGGCCAGACGCTCTCGAACGAACGGTCGATCGCATGCTCGCCGATCCCCGGTTTGGTCAACGCTGGGGACGCCATTGGCTCGACGTCGCCCGGTTCGCCGAGTCGTTGACACTCCGTGGTTTCATCTTTCCGGAGGCGTGGCGGTACCGCGACTACGTCATCGACGCGTTCAACGCCGACCTGCCGTACGATCAGTTCGTGCGCGAGCAGATCGCGGGAGACTTGCTCCCGTCGAACACGCTGGAAGAACGTCGTCGACACCTGGTCGCCACCACAGTCCTGATGCTCGGGAACACGAATCTCGAGGAACAAGACAAGCAGCAACTCGAAATGGATCTGATCGACGATCAACTCGATCTGATCGGTCGCGGTTTCCTGGGTCAGACACTCTCGTGCGCCCGTTGTCACGACCACAAGTTCGATCCGATTTCGACCGCGGAGTACTACGGATTGGCGGGTATCCTGAAAGGGGCGAAGTCGCTGGCGCATGAAAACGTCTCCAAGTGGCTCGAAGTCCCGTTGCCGCTCGAACCCGATCAGGAAGCACCGCTCGCTCAGTTTGAAACCGAACTTGCCGCGGTGAAAGCGCGGCTCGATGGGGCAAAGACCGCGCTCGCAAAAGTGACGGGCGAAAATGCGTCGGTGAAATCGATCGCCGTCGCCAAACTGACCGGAATCGTGATTGACGACTCGAAAGCACGAAAGGTCGGGGAATGGACTCAGTCCACCAGTGTTTCCCCCTACGTTGGGGACGGCTATCTGCATGACCAGGATTCGGGCAAGGGGGACAAGAGTCTCACGTTTCAGCCCGAAATTCCAACGGCAGGGCAATACGAAGTTCGCTTCGCGTACACGCCTGGGGGAAACCGCACTCCGCGCGCGCCGGTGACAGTTTTCAGCGCCGATGGAGAACAGACGGTTTTTGTCGATCAGCAAAAGGCACCTCCCCTTGACCGCGTCTGGATCTCGCTCGGAAAATTTCGCTTTGAGGCCAACGGAGCGGGGTACGTGATCGTCGGCAATACCGACACCAAAGGGCACGTGGTCGCCGACGCCGTCCAGTTCCTGCCGGTAACCACGGAGGCCGACTCCCCTGTCGCTGAGACGAAACTAACGGCGGAGACAACACCCACGTCGCCGGAAGCAGAACGGGAATTGACCCGACTCCGATCCGCAGTGAATGAACTCGAGGTGGAATTCAAGAAGTTGCAGGCGAACGCCCACGTTCGCCCCAAGGCGATGTCGATCGTTGAGCAATCCGATCCGCAAGATCTGTTTATCCATTTGCGGGGCAGTGTCCACAGTCGTGGTCCCATTGCACCCCGAGGATTTCCAAAATTCGCGCGAGCGACTTCAGGTGCCGACACTCCGCCGCAGTCGATTCCCCCGGGCGAAAGCGGTCGTCGGCAACTCGCCGACTGGTTGGCCTCTCCCGAAAATCCCCTCGTCGCGCGGGTCTATGTGAATCGCGTCTGGCACTGGTTGTTAGGACGCGGATTGGTCCGTTCGACCGACAACTTTGGCACCACCGGCGACCTCCCCACCCATCCCGAGTTGCTTGATCATCTGGCGCGAACATTCGTTGATGACGGATGTTCGACGAAACGCCTGGTTCGGCAGATCGTCTTGTCTCGCGTTTACCAACTGTCTGATGCCGACTTCCCAACCGGGGCAGCGATCGACCCCGACAACCGGCTGTTGTGGCATCACGCCCACCGCCGACTCGACGCAGAGGAATTGCGCGACGCGATGTTGCTCGCCAGTGGCGAGCTGTCGCACGAGTCAGGGGGGCCAACCTATCCGCGCTCACTCAATGCCGACTACGGTTTTGTCTCGAGCAGTACGCGTCGCAGCGTTTATCTGCCGGTTTTCCGCAACGCCATTCCCGACCTGTTTGAGGCGTTTGATTTCGCCGACCCCAGCAGTGTGACCGGGGCGCGCGCACCCAGCACGGTTGCGCCACAGGCACTGACGCTGCTCAATCACCCGTTTGTCGTCGAACAGTCCGCCGCGATTGCCCGGCGGTTGCTCCGCGAAGCGAGCGGCGATCCGCGCCAACGAGTCGAGTGGCTCTTCCAAAGACTTCTCGCCCGCGATCCGTCGGACCCGGAATTGCGAATCTCGCTTGAGTTTCTGGAGGAATCCCCGAATGAGGGAGACATCGAGCGCCTGGGGCGACTCATTCAGTCGTTGTTGGGGACGATTGAGTTTCGTTACGTTCGGTAGCGGCCGCATCGGCGTCGGCATTCACCGCCGCCTCTGGGACTCGCTTTCCTCCGGCTAACGCCAGTTCGTAACACACTCCTTCGTCCCCGTTACGAACATACAGCCGGTCTCCCACGACCACGGGATGGTTCCAGGTTTTCTTGTCGAGCGCTCGGAGCTTTCCCAATTCGCGATGCGATTTCGGGTCGGCTGCCAGCAGCACGACTTCGCCATTTTCCGCCTGAACGATCAACTGGTCGCC
This sequence comes from Planctomycetota bacterium, assembly GCA_026692825.1. GTDB lineage: Bacteria > Planctomycetota > Planctomycetia > Planctomycetales > Planctomycetaceae > UBA10511. The sequence continues at coordinate 8,621 of JAPLOC010000470.1, forward strand.
ATCGGGCAGCAGCACAACCTGGCCATTGCCGTAGCGCCCCTTCTTCCACATGCGTTTTCCGGTCTCGAGATCGACGCAGGCGAACAGATCGCCGTCAAATCCATACAGAAACCCCTTGTGTTCGACGTAGTCGTTGAAGTACGGCTTCATCGCGTTGGTCGTCCAGAGTTCCTCGACTGTGTAACCCCCAACTGCCGCGGTCACTTCAATTCGCCGGGTGCCTCCCCCCATCGGCGTTCCGACCAGAAAATTCCCATCCCCCAAGGATACCGGCTGAACCACGCGATACATTTCGGTCGTCCAGAGATTCGACCAGAGGACGGTACCGGTTTCCAGATCGTGGGCCGACAGTCCGGAATTTGTCAGCAGCAAGACCCGCGGTGCCCCTCCGTCGACTCCCGGCGGCACCAGTTGCGGCGAACTGTAGCCATGGTCGCCCGCCGGCGCGGTCCATTTGACCGCTCCCGTGGCTGTGTCGTACGCGACCAATCCCTTCTTTGCCTGCTTTGTCGCGGCGTCGCCCCCCGGAGCCTCCATTCCCCCCGCATGCACCAAAACCACGTCTCCCGCGACGAGCGGCGAACTGGAGAATCCCCACATCGGAGGTTTCGCTCCCGAGTCCTCCGAAAGATTGCGGGTCCAGATCAATTCCCCAGACGCGGCGTCCAGGCAATCGACCACCCCCGCCGCCCCCATGGTGTACAGTTTTCCGTCGTGATACGTCGGAGTCGCGCGCGGACCTGATCCGCTGATTTTCTCGTAAAAGTGGACCTTGTCGGCATGGATCCAGATTTGTGCGCCGGTGTCGGCCTGGTAGGCGACCACCATCTCCTCTTCGCCGCGCTGTTCCTGTGTGAAGAGTCGGTCGCCAACGACAATTACCGATCCCCAACCCGGCCCCATCGGGCGACGCCATAGCTCTTTGGGCGGATGGCGTTCCCAGTCGGGATCGAGCGCGACCCCCGCCGACTTTCCGTCCCGATGCGGCCCGCGGAATTCCCCCCAGACAACCGGCCCTTCAGGACGCCATTCCGACGGTGCCTCAGTCGCCGCCGCCGGCCCGAGTTTTTTCAGGCGTTCGACAATCTGTTGAGATTGAGTCGGTGTCCATCGCCAACTGATGTCGGCTTTCATGTTCCCCCTCACGCCTTCGGTCCGCAGGGGGAGCATTGCCAGAAATGGGAGCGACGTCGCCAGCACCGCGCCCCTGGCGCGTGCCTCGGGTCGAGCCTGCGACAACAGCGCCATCGCCACGCCGAACGCCGTGAATGCCCAGGGAAACGTGAACATGAACAAACCGAATCCCTGCATGCTCTTGTCGGCCAGGAAATTGCAGGCGACTCCGATTCCGACGATGGCCAGAACTCCCAGCCATTTTGTTTTGCCGGTTTCGTGACTGAAGAACAGCCACCACACGATCATCAGCACGCCGCAAAAAAACGGCCCGATCGCCATGACCATGAAGCCGGCGACGTTTGAATTTGGAAAGACCGAGGGAACCTGCCGGCAAACCCAAATCAACGCCGACAGAACGAGAATCGGCCAAAACCGGAACGGACGATTCGCGACCAACGCGGGTTGCGATGCAGATGGGGGTGAATCGTTATCGCGATCGGCGGCCGGATTGGTCATCGAAAACTTCCTGAGTGAGACTGGGTGACATCAATCCTGATGCCAACGCGACAGCGATTCCGCCGTCGATTCCATCGGAATGCGAGACACCTCGCTCGCGTTCCGTTGGAACCGCGCCGCAAGTGTACCCATATATTCCAGTATACACCCGTATTTTTTGAGATTCAATAGATAGGGCGGAATTATTTCAGTGATTTCACGCGGCATAACGAGGGTTTTAGCGATTCGAGGCGGCCAAGAGGCGAAGCCCTGCGGTGGCGTTCCCGCGTCACGGGAGTCGCTGGCGTGAAACGGGAGTCAAGGAAGCAGGGGTCTCGCGCGCGAAATGTCTCAATGGGTGCCGCGCTCGGTCTATCAGCCCGCCACCCGTCGCGGGCGGTGTTTCACCATGGTGATTTCATTGCCGCGGGCGTTGTGCGTGACCGCGTCCATAAACGTGTTGATCAGCACCAGTCCCCGACCGAAAACGGTGTCCATGTTCGCCGGGTCGTTCGGATCGGGGAGTTGCGAAGGATCGAATCCTGGTCCTTCGTCAGCCACCAGAAACGTCGCGCGTTTCGCCGAAAAAGTCGCTTCCACATGGATGCGACGATGGATGTATGGGGCAATCAACCGCCGTTGATCGACCAGTTCGCTGTACGCCGTGTAGTCGGAATCGCGCAGTCCCGTGCTGACTTCCAGACAGCCGTGGTAATACGCGTTGACCAGCGCCTCTTCCAGCGCGATCCCA
>JAPLOC010000470.1:11015-15461 GCA_026692825.1 Planctomycetota bacterium
ATCCCCGCCAGTGATTCTTGCAGCGAACTGGCGAGGGCCAGCACCAACGGCAATTCCGGGGGAAGTGTATAGCTTAACGACTGCTTGTTGAGGCAGTGCCGCAGTTCGGTCGCACTCAAAGAATCGCGGGATGCCGAGAAGACGCTGTGAACAGTACTCAACAGGTCGGCGGCCAGTCGGCGTTTGGGGACATAGCTGGCGGCCCCCTGCTGCAACGCCTGCACAGCGACATCTTCACTCCCCATCGACGTCATGATGATCACAGGCAGATGGGGATGCGCCTTCTGCAACGCCGCGACCAGCTCCAGCCCGCTCATCCCCGGCATCGTCAGATCGGTCACCACCACATCGGGGACTTCTTCCGCGATTCGGACCAGCGCTTGTTCCCCGTCGTCGGCGTAAACCGCCCGACAGTCCTGGTCCTTTTCGATCAGACCTCCGGCGCGACGGCGGTCCATCACGGAATCATCAACGATCAACACGGTCTTCAAGTGACACTTCTCCAATCTCTTCCACCCGGTGCGTTCGTCATCGGGCCACGGCCGGCTGGATCAGTCGCTCCAGCGCCGGCAACAATCGAGCCATCTCGGTTTCAATTTCAGCGAACGCGAGCCGCGAGGCGGCGACGTCCCCTTCCGCCGCGATCTTTTCCAGCCGATACGCGGCCGAAGTCGCCCTTCGGGCACCGACGTTGTCCGTCGAATTCTTCAACGTGTGCGCGAGTCGCTTGGTCGTCCCACAGTCGCCCGACTCAATCGCCGCGTACAAATCGCGCAACATTCCGGGTGCCATTTCGACGAACATTCCCGCGATCTCGAACATCATTTCGGTGTCTCCCCCCACCCGTTCGAGCGCGACCCGGTGATCGATGGGATCATCGGGGAGTTGACCGGCGGGAGCCGACTTGCGTTCCGGCGCGACCGGTTCTGGGCCACGCTTCGGAGCCGCGCTGGGGGACTGCGTCCCCCTCGACGTTTCGGCGGCTGGTGCGGCCTGTCGACTGACCAGGGATTTGTTGAGCTGGGCGCAGATCTGCTGACAAAGTCGCGTGCGGTTGATCGGCTTGGTGGCGTAGTCATCGCAGCCGGCGTCAAGACACTTCTGCTGATCGCCCCCCATCGCGTTCGCCGTCAGCGCGACAATCGGGCGGTTGTAGCCAAGCGACCGCAGACGTTTCACCGCCGAGTAGCCGTCCAGCACCGGCATCTGCATGTCCATCAGAATCAGATCGAACGGGCGTTGTTCGGAGTCGGCGTGCAGCGCCAAATCGAGGCCGATCTGGCCATTGTCTGCGAATTGAACCTCCGCTCCCAGCTTGCGCAGAAAGAAGCCGACCAGCAACTGATTGTCGGGGCTGTCTTCCACCAGCAGGATCCGCGCGTTGAGTTCGACTCCAGAGAGGTTCACGTCCCCGACATCGGGTTCCGCGATCGTCGCCTCCTGGGGGTCGACCAGCATTTTCACCTGTGAGAGCGGACCGGTTGACACGGTCGCGGTGAAGACGCTCCCCTGACACAGCTCGCTGCGAACCGTGACGTCTCCGCCAAGCATCCGCGCCAGCCGCCGGCTGATCGCCAGCCCCAGCCCCGTGCCGCCGAATTTTCGCGTTGTCGAACCATCGGCCTGAGTGAATGCCTCGAACAACCTCCCGCTTTGTTCCGGCGTCATTCCGATCCCGGTATCAAGGATCTCAAATCGCATCCGCGGGGAGTCCGCTTCCGCGTCGAGACACTCGATCGACAGTTCCACGCGCCCTTTGGTCGTGAACTTGATGGCGTTTCCCAGAAGGTTGATCAGAATCTGCCGCAAGCGGGTGGGATCGGTTTCGATCGTCTCGGGAATTGGACCGCGATAGCTCAGAATCAGAGGCAATCCCTTCGACTCGGCCCGCACACGCATCACGGAAAGGACGTCGGCGGCGAGCTGGACCACCGAGACCGGCAGCCACTCCACCGCCAGCTTGCCCGCTTCAATCTTCGACAGGTCTAGAATGTCGTTAATCACCTCCAGCAGGTGTTCGCCATTCCGCAACACCGTTCTCACCGACGACCGACGATCGTCTTCGGGCAGGTCTGGGTCGAGCAGATTCTCGGCGAACCCCAAAATGGCGGTCAGAGGCGTGCGAATCTCGTGACTCATATTCGCCAGAAACTGGCTTTTCGATACGCTTGCCTGCTCGGCGATTTCCTTCCTTTGCCGAACTTCGTCGTGAGCCAGTTCCAGTAATCGCGACTGCGCGAGCAACAGCGTATGCACGTCGAGCAGGCGATATTCCGAGTTGTCGGCTTCAATGACGACCGGTTCGTAGACCCGTTCGTGTGGGCGGCTGAGGGCGGCGTGGGCCGCCTCATGAATCGCACTTTTCGCCGGGATGACGTCGGGAACGTGATTGATGGAATCGTGGAGAACGCGGATGGGGCGTTTGGTGTAGAGTTCGAGCGCGAACGGCTGACTCAATCGTTCCATCAGGCTGGCGCGCGACAGCACGCCAATCAGTCGACCCGAGTCTTCGACAATCACCCCGACCAGGTCATGTTGCCGATCGAAGAGTTCCAGAATCGTCCCAGTGGTCGTCGTGGGCAAGACGCGGTGCGAGCAGGCGGGAAGATCGCCAACCGTCATGCCAGCGGTGATCTTGGCGAGTTCAAGCTGTGGCATGCCGACGAGAATCTGATGGGGTCGCGGAACTGGAGAAGAGAAATTCGATGGCCACGCCGCCGAAGGAACGACGAACCCTTGCCTATTTGACCCCCCGTTGAAGTGGAAAACCGTGGCGAGAAGATGAAGATTCCGTGAATTCCTGCCGAGCGCGGCAACAATCGAGACATTTCTCGTTCGAACACACTGCCCCCATGAGGGGCAGGAAAACGAGATCGGCAGCTAGAAAAAACAACGGTCCGCTTGGCGGCTAAGGTGGGTGCCACGGCCAGCGAACGCGGCGAGTGGGCCGAGAGGCCGAACTGCGGAATGTGGTTGTGCAGCGGTGGGATTGCGTACGACGGACGGAAAGAATTTGACAGGATGAAGAGGATGAAAGGGATGAACAGGATGGAGTTGCTCGCCATTCCTGCTCTCTGGATCAGTGGCTGAGATTGCAAAACTGCCAATCCCCACGATCGACATTCGCCTCGGGAATCCTGTCCATCCAGCTCCTCGCTCTGTCTGACAGAATCGGCTTCAAACGAAACCCGTCCGTATCGCGAAGCGATTGGTGGCCAATCCTAGCTTCCGTCCGATTCCCTTGGCTGATATCTTTAGAAACAGACACGTCGTCTGAAAAGTGGGAGACTCCCATGATCGGGATCGCCGTTGCGACCCCAGAAGTCGGCGATTTGCGTGATTTGGGAGCGTGGAATGCACAGGCGCGGCGTGGTGCTGATGCTCGTCGTGGTGGTCGGTTTGTGGTTCGCCCCCCCGGCCGCGCAAGCGGGCCGGATCGACCCCAAGACCAAGGCGGCGGTCACCCGCGGCCTCGACTGGCTGGTTCGCGAACAACGCCGGCAAGGGTATTGGGAGGCGAACCAGACCCAGTATCGCGTCGCGATGACCGCCCTGGCGGGGAACGCGCTGCTCTGCGAAGGCTCGACGACGCTGCGCGGGAAATACTCCAAGAACATCCGGCTGGCGGTCGACTACCTGCTGGAACTGGCCGAGCCGCAAGGGGTCGCGAATCCCAGCGGGCTGATCGGCTACAAGAACGACTACCACTACATGTACGGGCATGGGTTTTCGATGCTGTTTCTGTCTCAGGTGTTCGGGGAAGAAGAAGATCCCGAACGTCGCGATCAGTTGCGGCGGGTATTGACCCGGGCGGTCACGTTCTGTGGTCAGGCGCAAACGACCGCAGGAGGCTGGGGGTACGTGTCGGCGAAAGATGGCGGCGACTTTGACGAAGGCTCGACCTGCATCACCCAGGTCCAGGGGTTGCGTGCCTGTCGCAACGCGGGAGTTCCCGTTCCCAAAGAGCTGATCGACCGGGCGGTGGAGTACATCAAGAAATGCACGACCCCCGAGGGGGGGGTGCAGTACAGCATCAAAGGGGGCGGTGCCCGTCCTCCCATCACAGCGGCGGCCGTCGCCTGCCTGTTCAATTCCGGGGAATTCGACAACGACTTCGCGAAGAAGCTGCTGGGTTACTGTCGGCAGAATCTGTCGGCGGGTGGCGACGATGGTCGCACGTTCGGCCACTGGCACTATTCGCACTATTACTACGCCCAGGTAATGTATCGCGTCGGGGGGGACGAGTGGAAGAACTACTCTCGCGGCGTAAGTCAGAACATCCTTCGCAAACAGTCGGCGGATGGAAGCTGGAAGGACAGCCAAATCGGCTCGGTCTACACGACGGCAATCAACGCCACGATTCTGCAGCTTGAGAACGGATTCCTGCCGATTTATCAGCGGTGAAAACTCGCGGCTGCGCCACACCGGATGGCACAGTTTGAATCC